>DAIOHA010000009.1:0-14233 GCA_036744955.1 Thermoleophilaceae bacterium
CGCTCGGCTCGGAGCCGGGCGACGACCGCGCGATGTTCGAGGAGCTCGGGCTCAACGTGGCTCGCCAGCCCGACAACGGCGCGAACCCGCGCCCCGACAACCGCTCGGGCTGGCTCGAGGGCAGGGTCCCCGACGAGGCGGTCGAGGAGCTCGTGGACTCGCGCGCCGAGGCGCGCTTCTGGGATCCCGCCACGCAGCTCCGCCACCACAAGAAGACCTCGGTTCCGCCGCGGCCGGACGGGGCGCCCAACCGCGCACGCGGCGAGGAGCGCCCGCTGCCCCAGGTCGTGCAGGTCGAGCCGGCGGCGCCCGTCGACTGACCGCCGTGGACGAGCTCGAGCGGCGCCTCGACGAGCTGCGCGAGGGCGGCCTGCTGCGAAGCCTGCGGCTCGTATCGGGGCCGCAGGGCCCGCGCGTGACGCTCGACGGGCGCGCGGTGCTGCTCCTGTGCTCGAACAACTACCTCGGGCTGGCCGACGACCCACGCGTGCGCGAGGCGGCGGCGGAGGCGGCGCTGCGCTCGGGAGCCGGCGCCGGGGCCTCGCGCCTCGTCTCGGGCAACATGAGCGCGCACGCCGAGCTCGAGCAAGCGCTCGCCGAGTTCAAGGGATACGAGCGGTGCGTGCTCTTCGGGTCCGGGTACCTCGCGAACCTCGGGACGATCGCCGCACTCGGCGGGCCGGGTCAGGTCGTGCTCTCGGACGAGCTCAACCACGCGAGCATCGTCGACGGCTGCCGGCTCGCGCGCGCCGAGACCCACGTCTACCGGCACGCCGACCTCGAGCACCTCGAGCACGAGCTGCGGCGGGCCGCGGGGCGCGCCGCACTGGTCGTCACCGACGGCGTCTTCTCGATGGACGGCGACGTGGCGCCGCTCGCGGGCATCGTCGAGCTGGCGCGCCGGCATGGGGCGCGCGTGATGGTCGACGAGGCGCACGCCACCGGCGCGGTCGGCCCCGGCGGGCGCGGGACGGTCGCCGCCGCGGGGCTCGAGGACGAGGTCGACGTCGTGGTCGGCACGCTCGGCAAGGCGCTCGGGTCGTACGGCGCCTACGTGCTCTGTGGCGCCGCCACAGCGGAGTGGCTCGTGAACCGAGCACGGAGCCTGATCTTCTCGACCGCCCTGCCGCCCCCCGCGGTGGGCGCCGCGCAAGCCGCGCTCGAGATCCTTCGCACCGAGCCCGATCGTGTCGGTCGTCTCGCGCGCAACGCGCGCGCGCTGCGCGAGGCCCTCGCGGCGAGGGGCGTGGCGGCGGGCGGGCCGAGCACGCAGATCACGCCCGTGGTGGTCGGCGACGCCGAAGCGACGGTGCGCGCGTGCGAGCGCGCGCTCGAGGACGGCGTGTTCGCCCAGGCGATCCGGCCGCCGACCGTGCCCGCCGGAACCTCCCGGCTGCGGCTCGCGGCGATGGCGACACACGACACGGTCGAGCTGAGCGCGGCCGCCGCCACGATCGCCGATGCGGTCAGCGCCGAGGGCTCGAGCGGGTACGAGGGGGCGCCGGGCCCCTCGACGTTGGCGCGGGCCGCCTAGGTCACGGTGCGCGGCCTGTTTGTAACCGGGACCGACACGGGGGTCGGTAAGTCAGTCGTCGCCGCGGCCGCGTGTGCGGTGCTCGCGGAGCGCGGCGAGCGCGTCGCGGCGTTCAAGCCCGTGCTCACCGGACTCGACGACCCCGCGGGCGGGTGGCCGCACGACCACGCGCTGCTCGCGCGGACGGCGAACGCCGGCCAGGCCCCGGCCGAGGTCGCGCCGCTCCGGTTCGGGCCACCGGTCTCGCCGCACCTGGCCGCCGAGCTCGCCGGGGTGGAGATCGAGCCGGCCCGGCTCGTCGCCGCCGCCCGACGCGCCGCGATCAGGGCCGACGCCATCGTGGTGGAGGGCGTCGGCGGGCTGATGGTCCCCCTGAGCCGAGATTTCCTCGTGCGTGACCTCGCCAGCCTTCTCGACCTCCCAGTGCTCGTCGTGGCGAGGCCGGGGCTCGGGACGATCAACCACACCCTGCTTACGCTCGCCGCCGCCCGCGAGGTCGGGCTGAGGATCGCGAGCGTCGTCCTCAACCCGTGGCCGGGCGCGCCGAGCCGACTCGAGGCCTCGAACCGGGAGACGCTCGAGCGTCTCGGAGGCGCGCCGATCGCCACCCTCCCCCTCACGCGCCTCGAGTCGCTCGCCGAGGCGCGGCGGGAACTCAGGGTCGAGCGGTGGCTCGGGGAGGTGCCGGCGGCGGCGGCTTGAGCCGGCAGCCCGCGAGCGCTCGACCGCCGGTTCCCCCCGAAGGAGCCCGTCGTTGCGCTTCCGGGCGCGCGCCCGCCGGTGGCCGTGCCGTTCACGCGCCTCGCGCGCGACCCCGCGCTCGAGCTCGACGCCGGAACGATCCCGGCGGTCTTGTCTTCGACCCGCGCGTCGCCTCTCCGATAGACGCCGACTCCGTCGCCCGCTCGCGCAGCGTGGGCGCCGCCGCGCCCTTCGATCGTCGCGTGCGCAGGCGGCCCCTCACCTTCGACCGCGCGGCGGCTCATTCGTCGACCGCGAGACCCGCTCGCGCTGGGACGTCACGGACCGGGCGGTCGCGGGCAGGCTGCGCGGGGAGCGCCTTCGCCGCCTGCCCCAGCGCGATGCGTTCTGGTTCGCCGCCGCGGCGTTCGAGCCGCGGTTGCGGGTAACCGGCGGCAGGTAGGAGGTCCGCCCGGGGGCCGGCGAACAGGTGCGGAGGGCTCGACGGCTTGTCGTAGCCGAGATACGGATTGCGCCCGTAGTCGGCGGCCGAGCGGCGTGGCGGCGCGAGCACGTCGCCGCGGGGAGACCGACGGGCGATGGCCGACCACGTGAGCGTCTGCTCCGGGACGGTCCCCAGGCGCCGACCCGCCAGCGCGCCCACCACCGCCTCGCCCGTCAGCTGCTGCCACCAGGACTCCGTCTCGCGGTCCCACAGCAGGGGGTTCGAGCGCGCAGGTTGCCGGTCGCGGCCAGGCGGAGCTCGCGCGCGCCGACGCGCCGGTCGAAGACGAGCGTCGAGCCCGTGAGCGCGGAGAAACTGACCGCAATGGCCGCCCGCCGAGGCGGTCGTTCACCACCTCGTGCCACACGAGCACCCGCAGCGGGTAGGCGCGCGCGACGCCGCCCACCTCCACCGCGACGACCGGCGCTCGCCCGGAGAGGCTCCCCTTCGTCGCGCGCTGCGACCTCGCCGTCGGGCGATCGATCGGGGGATGCCCTCACGCGAGGGACCGCCGCGCCTGATCTCCGCCGGCGAGACGGTGTGGCGCGAAAAGTCCGTCCGCCAGCCCGCGCGCTCGAGCTCGCGCCGCGGGCGCCGAGATCGACCGCGTAGGCGCTTGCCCTCGCCGGGCGTTGGGCCCCCTCACTGCCGCAGCCGGCGACCAGCACCGCGCCGGCGAGGAGGATGGCGAGCCGCCGCGGCCAGGCCCTCATCGCCGGCGCGCCCGCGGCGCGCCGCCTCAGCCGCCCTCGGCGGTGTAGTCCACGATCGACTTGTCGATGAGCCACTCGACAGGCGCGCGGTCGTCGGTGTACACCTCGCCGCCGCCCAGCGGCGGGCGCACGCGCGCGGCCGCTTGGCGCGCGGTGACCCGCAACCCGCGCGGGAACCTCGCGCCGGCAGCGGCGCGCCGCAGCCGCGCCGGGCTCAGCGGCGCCTCGCTCGCCACGAGCAGCGTGTTCGTCGGCTCGATCGGGTCGCGGGCGACGTGCGGAAAGACCTCGCGCACACTCGCGGTCAACACCCGCTCGAGCTCGCTCTGGCCCTCCGGGTGGCCCACGTTCACGATCACCACCCCGCCGGCGGCGAGCTTCTCACGCGCGGTCTCGAAGAACTCGACCGTGGTCAGGTAGAACGGGATGTAGGGCTGGCGGTAGGCGTCGACCGATATCACGTCGTAGCGCGCGTCGACGCGTCGCAGGAAGGGACGCGCGTCCTCGTGGAAGAGCCGCAGCCGCGGGTTGCGCATGTCGAAGAAGCGCCGGCCGATGTCAGAGAGCTCGGGGTCCAGCTCGACGCCGTCGACGCGGGTGATCGGGAACAGGCGGCCGAGGGCGCGGGCCGTCGTGCCCGCGGCGTTCCCGAGGATCGCCACGCGCGAGGGCGGGCGCTCTCGCGTGAGGAACGGCAGCACGAGGTGCCCGTCCCACACGTCCCCGGTCAGCACCGTTCCCGGCTCGCGCAGCGAGTGCTGGGCCTGGCCCTCGTTTAGCTCGAGCGCCCGAGAGCCGTCGACGCGGTCGACGACGCGCGCGTACTGGTACTGGGTGTCGCGCTCGTAGACGAGGCGGGCCCCGGACCCCTGCTCGGCCGCCTTGAGCGTGCCCACGGGCAGCGCAAGCAGGACGGCGATGGCCGCCGGCGCGGGCGCATAGCGGCGCACGGGACGTAGCCCGGCGACCGCGGTCAACGCGATGGCGAGCGCGAGCACGAGGAACGTGCGCCGGGTGCCGAGCAGGGGGATGAGCACGAGCGCCGAGAAGAGCGTCCCGAACAGGCTGCCGGCGGTCGAGATCGCGTACAGGCGCCCCGCCACGCGGCCGGTCTCGCCGACGTCGCCCACGGCCAGGCGGATCGCCCACGGCGAGACCGCTCCGAGGATGAGCACGGGAACGGCCACGAGCACGAGCACGGCGAGCAGCGACCCGAAGAAGGCGCCAGCCGAGATCGAGTCGAGCGCGTCGACACCGAGCTCGAGCAGCGGGTCGGCGGCGAAGGGCACGACGGCGAGCACGAGCGCCCCCGCAAGCGTCAGCAAGCACAGCGAGCGCATGTCGGGCCGGCGGTCGGCCACGCGCCCGCCGAGCCAGTATCCGACCGACAGCGCCACGAGGACGATCCCGATCGTGTTCGCCCACACGATCGTCGAAGCTCCGAAGTAGGGAGCGAGCAGGCGCACCGCCGCGATCTCCGCGCCGAGCGATCCCGTCCCGACGACGAAGACGAGCAGGGGCAATGGGGGCATTCCGTCCCCCACCTTAACTACGGTCGCCGCATGGACTTGGCGGCCGCGGACCACGCGCACCTGTGGCATCCGTTCACCCAGCAGCGCGGCTGGGAGGCCGAGGAGCCGCTCGTCATCGAGCGCGCGGAGGGCACCGACCTGATCGACACGAGCGGCCGCCGCCTCATCGACGGCGTGTCGTCGCTGTGGTGCAATGTGCACGGCCACCGCCACACACGACGATGCTCGGCCTCTCGCACCCGCCGGCGATCGAGCTCGCGCGGCGGCTCGCCGAGGTGTCACCGCCAGGGCTCGAACGCGTGTTCTACTCCGACTCCGGGTCCACGGCGGTCGAGATCGCCCTCAAGATGGCGTTCCAGTTCTGGCAGCAACAGCCCGAACCGGCCGCGCGCCGGCGCACGCGCTTCGTCGCGCTCCGCGAGGCCTACCACGGGGACACGGTCGGCTCGGTGTCGCTCGGGGGCATCGACCTGTTCCACTCGCTCTACAGGCCGCTTCTCTTCGACGCCCTGCGCGCCGAGCCGGGCGACGCCGATGATCTCGAGCGTGTGCTCGACGAGTCCGGCGACGAGGTGGCCGCGGTGGTAATCGAGCCGCTCGTCCAGGGCGCGGCCGGGATGCTCGTCCACCCGCCCGCCTACCTGAGCGCGGTGCGCGAGCTGTGCGATCGCCACGGCACCCTGCTCGTCGCCGACGAGGTCGCCACCGGCTTCGGTCGCACCGGTCGGATGTTCGCGTGCGAGCACGAGGGAGTCGCGCCCGACTTCCTGTGCCTCGCCAAGGGGCTGACGGGCGGCTACTTGCCGCTCGCCGCCACGCTCACGACCGAGCGCGTCTACGAGGGTTTTCTCGGCGAGTTCGAACAGTTCCGCGCCTTCTTCCACGGCCACACCTACACCGGCAACCCGCTCGCGTGCGCCGCCGCGCTCGCCACGCTCGACGTGTTCGAGGAGGAGCGGACCCTCGATCACGTCGGCGAGCTCGAAGCGCTGCTCGGCGACCTGCTCGAGCCGGTGGTCGCCCTGCCTCGGGTGGCAGAGGTACGCCGGCGCGGGCTCATGGTCGGCATCGAGCTCGGCGGCTTCGGTCCCGCGGAGCGGATGGGCCACCACGTGACGCTCGAGGCGCGCCGGCGTGGGGCGGTCGTGCGCCCGCTCGGCGATGTCGTCATCCTCATGCCGCCGCTCGCCATCTCCGCATGCGAGCTGCGGCGCCTCGTCGACATCGTCTGCGACGCGATCGTCGCGGCCACCGGCGAGGCGGCCGGACAAGAGCCGCTCGCGGCCGCCGCCTAGGCGCCTGCCGTCGGGCGTCCGCTCAGCCCTCGAAAGGCGAGAAGTCCCTCTTGCGGGCCCCGCATACGGGGCAGAACCAGTCGTCGGGGATCTCCTCGAAAGGCGTTCCCGCGGGCACGCCGCCGTCCGGGTCGCCCTCCTCGGGATCGTATATGAAGCCGCACGACTCGCAGATCCACTGCTGGCTCTCGCCGCTCATGGGCGCGGCAGCTTAGCGGGGCGGCGATTCGGGCCGGTGCCGTGGGCGGGTGGTCTAAGCGCCCCTCGGCGCGCCGCACTCGGTCACGCGCGGCAGGCCCCGCTCGGTTCGCGGCCGCTGGGCGAGGTAGGGTCGCGCCATGGGGACGGAGGACGCCGCGCCGCTCGAGGAGCCGGCCGAAGGTGAGCCCACCCCCGCCCGCGCCGCGGCGTCGGCAATCCTCCTGCGCGACGGCGCCGAGGGGCTCGAGGTGCTGCTGGTGCAGCGCAACCCGCGCGCGCGCTTCATGGGCGGCGCGTGGGTCTTTCCCGGCGGCGCGGTCCACCCCGAGGACGTCGGCCCAGCGGCGACCGCGCGCCGCGAGCTCGCCGAGGAGGCCGGGATCGAGCTCGACGCGAGCGAGGAGCTCGTGCCCTTCTCGCGCTGGATCACCCCGCTCGAGGTCAAGGTCCGCTTCGACACCTTCTTCTTCCTCGCCGCCGCGCCGCCCGGCGCGAACGGCCGGCCCGATGACGGGGAGACGGTCGCGCTGCGCTGGCTGCGCCCGGCCGAGGCGCTCGAGGCCGGTCGCCGCGGCGAGCTCATGCTCGTCTTTCCGACGATCAAGCACCTCGAGCAGCTCGTAGAGGTCGAGTCAGTGGTGGCGGGCCTCGCCAGGGCGCGTGAGCAGACGGTCGAGCCCGTGCTGCCTCGCGTGGTCGGCGAGGGGCGCGAGATAAGGGTGCTGCTTCCCGGCGAAGAGGGCTACGAGCCTCCGCTCTAACCCTCGTCGCCGCCACCGACCGGCGCGCCGATGCACACGCGTCTCTGCGCATCGGCACCCCCGCAACTTCACCACTCCGCGCCGGTTACAGCAGCGGTGCTCAGGCCCTCGACCTCCCTCCCCGCGGCGGCGCCGCAACCGCTCGCGCGGGGGCGCGACTCAAGCACCAAGTGCCGTCGGCCGATGATGAGAGGGTGGCCCCGGTGATCACCGCCCGCCGGGACCGCGCCCGGTTCGCGGCCGCAGTTGTCGGCAGCGCCGCGCTCGCGCGCTGGCGGCAATCGCCGCGGTCGCGACCGCCGCCTTCGCCCATCCGCTTCCATCCCGGCGCCGACACTCCCGACACCGTCGGCGAGGGCCCGGGCGCCGGCCTCGAGCTCGTCCGCCTGGGGACCTTCAACTACCCCACCTACGTGACCTCGCCGCGCAGCGACAACTCGCGTCAGTTCCTCGTCGAGCAGGACGGCGTGATCCGCGTGCGCAAGAATGGGCCGCTGGCTCGGAACGCCGTTCCTGAACGTGCGCGACATCGTCCGATTTGACGGCGGCCCGCTGTCGATGGCCTTCGCCCCCGACTACGCGCAGAGCAGACTCTTCTACATCTTCTACACGCGATCGAACGGGAATCTGCGCCTGGACGAGCTGCGCCGCTCGCCCTCGTAAGCCGATGTCGCCACGCGCACCGGTCGCCGCAAGGTGATCGAGATCGGGCACTCGCAGTACTCGAACCACAACGGTGGCCAGCTCCAGTTCCGGGGCGCGAGCCACAACCTCTTCATCTCCACCGGTGAGGGCGGCGGCGACCCGCTCAACTCAGGCCAGAACCGAGCTCGCTGCTGGGGAAAATCCTGCGCATTAACCCGCGCCGGCGCGCGCGTCCGGCAAGGCGTACTCGAACCCGAGCGGGGCCCTCTACATGACCTCGCGCTCGTACCAAGGCCGTGCCGGTGCCGTGTACCGACTCAGGGCCACGCGCTAGCCGGCCCCCGCCGCGCCTACGCGGCGACGGCCTTGTAGTACCGCACCGCGAGCCCGGTGAGGAGGGTCTGAAAGCACTCCTCGACCGACAGGCCGTGCTCCTCGGCGTAGCCGCGCAGGCCGTCCTGCTCGATCGCCTCGCTCTGGTCGATCACCTGCTCCACGAGGTCGGGGTGCTGATCGGAGAAGTACGCGCCCATGGAGTACAGGTTCGTGTCCATGAGCGACTCGAGGAAGGTCTCCTCCTCCCCCGCCGCAACGGTCGCGCGCGCCATGGGCCGGAGATTACCCGCCTCGGCCGGGCCCCGCCGGCGGCTAGCCTCGCGGCCAATGGCCGACCGGGACGAGATCGTCTCCTTCCTCGACACGCTGCTCGACGCCCGCGATTGGCCCGACTACGGCCCGAACGGCCTCCAGGTGCCGGGCACGCGTGAGGTCGAGCGCGTGGTCACCGGCGTATCGGCCCACGCTGAGCTCTTCGAGCGCGCCGCCACGGCGGGAGCGCAGCTGGTCCTCTGCCACCACGGGATCCTCTGGGACAAGGTGCCGCGAACCATCTCCACGGCGCAGAAGCGCCGCCTCCGCGCCCTGTTCGACGCCGACCTCTCTCTCGCCGCGTACCACCTCCCGCTCGACGCCCACCCCGAGGTCGGCAACAACGCGCTCATCTGCGCGGAGCTCGGCCTCGAGCGAGCCGAGCCGTTCGGCGACCACCGGGGCCGCTCGATCGGGTTCGTCGGGCGTGCGCTCGACGGCGCCATCGACGCCGGCGAGCTGTTCGAGCGCTGCGCCGCCGCCTTCGGCCGCGAGCCGCTCGTGTACGCCGACGGCCCGGGGGCCGTCCGCAGCGTTGGGATCGTCTCCGGCGGCGGAGCGGGCAACCTCTCCGAGGCGGTCGAGCGCGGGCTCGACGCGTTCGTGACCGGTGAGCCCTCGGAGCCCGCGATGGCCGACGCGCGCGAGGGCGGCGTCCACTTCGTGGCCGCCGGCCACTACGCGACCGAGACCTTCGGCGTGCGCCGCCTCGGCGAGCTTCTCTCCGAGCGCTTCGAGGTCGAGCACGTCTTCGTCGACGTCCCGAACCCCGTGTAGGCGCCGCCGCGAGGCCGCTCGTTGCGCGGACCGCCCGCTTGCAACGTCCGTCGCGAGCGGTAACAATCTCGCTACCGCAAACGAGGAGAGGAAGGCGATGGCGATTCACCTGACGCCCACCGAGCTGGCTCGCGAGATCGGGATGCAGCGTCGGGAGGTGATCGCGCGATGCATGGAGCTCGGCGTGCCGATCTTCCAGGGCCGCATCGACAAGACGCTCTTCGTCACCTCGCTGCGCGACGCCCAGCGTCGCCGGGAGCCGGCCAAGGCCTGAGGCGGCGCGGCCGCAGCCGCTCGCCCGAGCAGAGAGGACCACGCGGCCGCGCCTGCGAGCGCGGCGGCTACGGGCGCGTCGCCGCGGGCGCGTGCCCCGTACAATCCGCAAGGGACGCACGAGAGGAAGAGATGGAGCAGCAAACGGTCACCGCCTCCGAGGCCACCACCGGGTCGAAGACGATCGCCGACATCGTCGGCCTGGCCGGGCGGCGCCACGGCACGAGCCCGGCGCTCAGGCACAAGGTCGACGGCCGCTGGGTCGACGTCTCGTACACGGAGCTGAGCCGGACGGTGAAGGAGGTCGCGCTCGGACTCGTCGACCTCGGCATCGAGGCCGGCGACCGCGTGGGCGTGCTCGCGCACACGCGGCCGGAGTGGACCTACGCGAACTTCGGCGTCCTCTCGAGCGGGGCAGCCTCGGTCTCGATCTACCAGACGAACTCGCCCGAGGAATGTCGCTACGTGCTCGGTCACTCGGAGTCGCGCGCAGTCTTCGTCGAGGACGCCGAGCAGCTCGCGAAGGTGCGACAGGTCGAGTCCGAGCTTCCGAGTCTCGAGCTCATCGTGGTCATGGAGCCCTCGGGCGACCTCGGCGACGCGATCTCGCTCGACGAGCTACGCGAGCGCGGCCGCGGTCGCGACGACTCCGAGCTCGACGCGCGCGTGGAGGCGGTCGGGCCCGACGACCCGTGCCTGTTCATCTACACGTCGGGAACGACCGGTCCGCCGAAGGGCTGCGTCCTGACTCACGGCAACTACCGCGAAGTCTGCACGATGGTCGAGGCGCAGGGCGTGATCCACCCGGGCGAGGTCGTCTACCTCTTCCTCCCGCTCGCGCACGCCTTCGCCGTGCTGATCCAGTTCGTGGCCATCGACCTCGGCGCCACGATCGCCTACTGGGAGAAGGATCCGCTCAAGATCGTCCCGAACCTGAGCGAGGTCAAGCCGACTTACTTCCCGGCCATCCCGCGCATCTTCGAGAAGATCTACACACAGGCGACGTCAAAGATCTCCGAGGCCGGAGGGGTGAAGGAGAAGATCTTCTGGTGGTCGATCGGCGTCGGGCGCAAGGTCCGGGAACTCGAGCGGCAGGGCAAGGAGCCGGGCTTCCTGCTCAAGCCCCAGTACGCGCTCGCCAACAAGCAGGTGCTCTCCAAGGTGCGCGAGCTCTTCGGCGGGCACCTGCGCCAGGCGGTGACCGGCGCGGCGCCGATCGCCAAGGAGATCCTCGACTTCTTCTTTGCGGCCGGCGTGCCCGTGCTCGAGGGATACGGCATGACCGAGACATCGACGGTCGCGACCGTGAACACGATCGAGGACTACCGGCTCGGCTCGGTCGGCAAGCCGCTCCCCGGCGTCGAGGTGCGAATCGCCGAGGACGGCGAGATTCTCCTGCGCGGCGGCAACATCTTCCGGGGCTACTACAAGAATGAGGAGGCGACGGCCGAAGCGCTCGAGGAAGCGTGGCTGCACACCGGCGACCTCGGCTACCTCGACGCCGACGGCTTCCTGTTCATCAATGGCCGTAAGAAGGACATCCTCATCACCGCAGGCGGCAAGAACATCACGCCAGCAAACCTCGAGAACGGCCTCAAGCAGAACCGCTGGATCTCGCAGGCCATGGTGGTCGGCGACCGGCGCCCGTACCTCGTCGCCCTGATCACCCTCGACCCCGACGAGGCGCCCGCCTTCGCCGAGCAGCACGGATTGTCGGTCGAGGACCTACCGAGCTCGGAGGCCATGCGCGCGGAGGTGCAGCGCGCAGTGGACGCGGTCAACGCCGACGTCGGCCGCGTCGAACAGATCAAGAAATTCGTGATCCTCCCCCATGACCTCTCGCAGGAGACCGGAGAGCTGACCCCGACCATGAAGGTCAAGCGGAACGTGGTCAACGAGATGTACGAGCGCGAGATCGAGGCGCTCTACACCGACTAGGCCGCTCCGCCGGCGTGCCCCGCAACGACCCCACGGACACGGGCGGCCTGTTCATCGGCCGGCGCCCGGGCACGGCGCCCATGCGGCTGCGCCCGCTCCCCGAGGGGCACGAGCCCTCGCGCCGGCGCCGCCGCTTCGACGAGGGGCTCGCCGCGCTTATCTTTCTGTGCCAGGTCGTCCTGTGCGTAGCCCTGTGGCTCCCCGTTCCCCTCGCAGGCCTGTGGCTCGGCTCGATGGTCGTCCCTCTGGTCGGATCGGAGATGTTCGGGATCTTCGTCGCCTTCGTCACGATCATGGCCATGCTGGGACTCACGCTCGTGGTCCTGCGCCGGCTCGACCACGTCTGGAAGCTGGTCCGCCGGGCGGCCGGTCACACACAGGAGCGCGGGGCGCTCGAGCGCGTTTTCGTCACGACAGCGGTCGTCGGCGCCGCAGCGTTCCTCTTCTGGTTCCTCTTCCTCAACGGGCCGGGCTCGCTCGTCGTCCCCGAGCGACCGGGCTAGCCGGGCCGCGGCGCCTCGGGCGAGCGCGGCCGGCATGGGGCTGCTCGACTATTACCGCCGCTTCGATGAGATCGGCGAGGAGGAGATCAACCGAGAGCTGCGCGAGCGGCGACGGCGAGAGCGCTCGCAAGCGCTCGAACAGGTCCCGATGCTCGACCTGTCGGGCACGGAGTGGCCCGACCTCCCGAACGCGGAGGTAGTGAACGCGTCGATCTTCGCCGCGCGGGGGCGCGTGAACGGCTATCCCGACCGTCACGCTTCGCGGCTGCGGCGCGCGCTGGCCGAGCGCCATGGCGTCGAGCCGGAGCAGATCGTGGTCGGAAACGGCGCCGCCGAGCTGCTCCAGACGGCGGCGCACTTGATCCTCGACGGGGACGGTGAACTCGTCACCGGATGGCCGAGCTACCCGCTGTATCCGCTCATGACCCAGCGCGCCGGCGGGCGGCCGGTCGCGGTCGACCTCGCGGGCGGGCGCCTCGACCCCGAGGCGATCCTTGCGGCGGTCTCCGAGCGCACGCGCGCGGTTGTCGTCTGCAACCCTAACGACCCGACGGGGACCTACCTCGAGGCGGAGCGGCTCGGGGCGCTGCTCTCGGCCCTGCCCGAGCACGTTCACGTGCTGCTCGACGAGGCATACGCCCACTTCCAGGACGTCGAGGCTGTCGACGCGGGGCTGGGCCTGCTCGAGGCCTTTCCGCGGCTGCTCGTGTTTCGCACCTTCTCGAAGATCTACGGGCTCTCGGGCCTGCGCGCGGGCTACGTGGTCGGCTCGCGCCAGTCGGCGGCGCTGCTCGAGTCGCTCGCGCCGGCGCTCGGGGTGAACGCGCTCACGCAGGCGGCGGTCGAGCAGGCGCTCAAGATTGGCGACTCCGAGGTGGCGCGCCGCCGCGAGCTCGTGATCGAGCACCGGGGGCGACTGCTCGACGCGCTCGCCGGGCTTTCGGTGGACGCCCCGCCGAGCCAGGCGAGCTTCGTGTGGCTGCGCGCCGCCCGCCTGAGCGGCGCGGACCTCGCCTCGCGCCTCGAGGAGGCAAAGGTACGCGTGGCGCCCGGAGGGCCGCTCGGCGACGAGGACCACGTGCGCGCGGCGGTACGCGGCGGGGCGGCGGCCGAGCGGCTGCTCGCGGCGCTTTCCGAGGCGGTCGGCGCCTAGGGGCCTCGCCTAGCTCCCCGCTGAGGTCGTCTCGCGCGGGCGGCGTGAGCCCTGCGACTGGCGCAGGAGCGCGCCGGTCGTCTGCTCGAGGATGCGGCGCCACGCGCGCGTGTTCTCGCGCTCGTGCTCGAAGTGGCGGATCACGTTGCGCACTCGCGCGGCCGAGATCTCGATCCCGTGTCGCGAGCAGACCGCGGCGAAGCGGTCGTAATCCCGCGCTAGCCGCAGCGTCACCGACTCGAAGCCGTGCCGCGCGATGTCGACGCGCTTGGTGAAGTTCATGATGTTCGTCTCGAACATCAGCTCGTCGTTGGGGTCGGGCTCGATGAGGATAATGTCGACGCCTGGGTAGCGCCGCTCCCAGTGCGAGACGGCCTCGTGGAGGCGCTGGTGGGCGAGCAGCTTGAACGCCTGGTAGCCGATCTGCGGGAAGCCCATGTCCGAGACCCGGCGCACGCGGCTGCCGAGCGCGGTGGGGATGAGCTTCTGGAAGTCGTTAACGTAAGGGACGAGCGGGTTGACCACGATCACGAAGCGGGCGCCACGCTCCACGGCGATGTCGACGTTGGTCGTCGATCGGATCCCGCCGTCGATCAGCTGGCGCCCCTTGACCTCGACCGGGCGGTAGACCATCGGCAGCGCAGTCGAGGCCGCGACGGCGCGCGAGATCGGCACGTCCTCGAAGCCCTCGTCTCCGAGCACGATCCGCTCGCAGGTGTCGAGGTCGGTGGCCGCGAGGTAGAGCTCGTTTTTCAGGCCGCGGAAGTCGTTCGTACGCCCGAACTCGCTCAGCGTCTCGCGCAGGTAGCGCTCGAGGCCGCGCCCGTTGTAGACCCCGGCCGGCAGGTTCTCGATCAGGGCGACGCCGACGTCCATGAGCGAGACCGAGCCGATGTTGCGCAGGAGCTCACGCCCGAGCCCGAGCATTCGGAACGGCAACAGCGCGGCCTGGCGCGCGAAGTCGGCGTAGTTAGGCCGCAGGAGCGTGCCTAGGTCGATCTCGTCGAACGAGGTCGGACCCTGCTGGTTGACGACCCGCATCATCTCCTCGGGCGTCACGCCGTTGGCGGCGAG
>DAIOHA010000010.1:0-13914 GCA_036744955.1 Thermoleophilaceae bacterium
GAGCCGCGCAGCTTTGTCGCGAGCAGCTCGTCGACCTGGAAGATGCCGGACGAGTTGTTCATGGCGATCTCTATGCGGACCGCGCGCTCGTCGCCCGGCTCGATCCGTACCTCGTCGATCGCCGCCGCCGACAGAGAGTGGATGTTCGGCCGCCGCGACTCGAACGGCACGCGCGAGCGGCCCTTGGCGAGGTCGAGCGCGTCGGCCACGCGCACTACGCCCGCCTCGAGCGTGAGCGGCTCGCCGCGGCGGCGGTGGGCGATTACGGCGTGGAGCGCCTCCGAGACCACGACCGTGCGCTCGGGCTCCTCATACACGTCGGCCAGGAGCTCGGGCAGCTCGTCGGCGATAAGAAAGAGGCTGAACTCTTCGTGGTCGGCGCGATGGATCGCCATGCCGGTGTCGTGCAGCAGGCATGCGCAGGCGATCGCTACCTCGGCGTCGTGGGCGCGCATCGCGTGGTCGGCCACGAGCGCCGGCTCGACGCCTCGGCGGACGAGCAGCCGCACGAGTCGCAGGGCGACGTTGAGCACGATCTGAACGTGCACCCACGAGTGGTCCGACATCCCGAGCCGGTTGGCGGTGACGTCCTGGCCGCGCCACCACGCCTTGAGCCGGTCGCTCGCATTGGCCGCCTCGAGCAGCGCCTCGAGCCGGCGGTTCCCGCGAGCGGGCGCGTGCACGTGCATGGCGGCGATCGCCTCGCGCGGGCGAACCGGCCCCTCGGGGGGTGGTGGCGGAGGCGGATCGGATGTCTCCGGCACGGCCGTCGCCACGCTACGCCGGTGAGCGGACGCGGCGACGGTAGAGTCGCGTCGAGGGTGAGCGGCGGCCGCGACACCGCCCGCGCGTCGGGCGAGCACGACCTCGTTGTCGTCGGCGCCGGGATCGTGGGGCTCGCGGTCGCTCGCGAAGCGCTGCTGCGCCGGCCCGGACGGTCGGTCGTGGTGCTCGAGCGCGAGGCGCGGGTCGGCGCGCATCAGACCGACCACAACAGCGGCGTCATCCACGCCGGCATCCCGTACGCACCGGGCTCGCTCAAGGCGCGTCTTTGCGTGACCGGCGCACGCGAGCTATACGAGTTCTGCGCCGCGACCGGGGTCGAAGCCCGTCGGTGCGGAAAGGTATTCGTCGCCACCCGCCCCGACGAGCTGCACCGGGTCGCGGAGCTCGAGCGACGGGGGAGGGCAAACGGCGTGCCCGGCCTGCGCCGGCTCGGGCCCGCCGAGCTCGCCGAGGTCGAGCCGCACGTGCGCGGCCTCGGCGCGCTCCACTCGCTGACAACGGGGGTCGTCGACTTCGGCGCGGTCGCGAACGCCCTCGCTCGTGAGGTGCGCGCCGCCGACGGCACCGTCGAGACGGGTACGAGCGTCGAGCGCCTTGAGGTGCTCGACGCGCGCGGCGGGGCAGGGCGGAGCGTCGTGCGCCTCTGGGACGGACGCGAGCTCGCCGCGCGGCGCGTCGTGGCGTGCGCGGGCGCCTGGGCGGATCGCCTCGCGCGCGCCTCGGGCGCCCCGGCCGACCCGCGCATCGTCCCCTTTCGCGGCGCCTACATGCGGCTCCGCCCCGAGCGCCGCGAACTCGTGCGTGCGCTCGTCTACCCCGTGCCCGACCCTCGGTTGCCTTTCCTCGGGGTGCACCTGACCCGCCACGAGGACGGGGAGGTGCTGGTCGGCCCTACGGCGCTCGTCGCTGGCGCGCGCGACGCGTACCGGCTCCGGCGCGTGCGCGCGGCGGACCTCGCGGAGACCCTGGCCTGGCCCGGTACCTGGCGCATGGCACGAAGGTGGTGGCGGACCGGGGCGGCCGAGGTGCGCCGCTTGCTCAGCCGCCGCGCCCTCGCCGCGGAGGCCGCCCGCTTCGTGCCCGAGCTCCGCGCCGACGACCTCGAGCCCGCCTTCGCCGGGGTCCGCGCGCAGGCCGTGGCGCGGAACGGTCGCCTCCTCGATGACTTTGCGATCTCCGAGGCGGGCGGCGCGCTGCACGTCCGCAACGCCCCCTCGCCGGCGGCGACCGCGTGCCTGGCGATCGCCCGGGAGATCGTGGACCGGCTCGAGCGCGCCGGGCTCTGAGCGCCCGGCGCCGCGGCGAACCCCTCCTGAGCGGGCCTTTCGCCGCCTGCTGCCGCTGAGTGCGGTCGTCACTCCCCGACTGGCGCCCGGTGACGCGGGTAAGATCCGCGCCATGGAGTCGGCCCGAGCCGCTCGGCCGCAGGTGACGTGATCCGTCCTCTCGAGGCGGCGCGGACGGCGCCGATCATCGCGCGGCAGATCCGGGCCGTGGCGCGTCAGGTCATCTCGGGTCACACCGCACTCGAGACCCCGCGGCCGCCGATGCCGCCCGGCTACATCGCCGAGGTTCCCGGGGCCGGCGACCTCTTCTACCGCGACACGGGCGAGCCGCCGGGCGGGGCGCGCGGGACGATCCTCCTCCTGCACGGCTGGATGGTCCCCACCGACCCGCACTGGTTCAGAACCTTCTCGATCCTCCACGAGCAGGGCTACCGGGTGATCGCCCTCGACGCGCGCGGCCACGGCCGCGGGCTGCGTCAGGACCCCTTCTCGCTCAAGGGCTGCGCCGCCGACGCCGCCGCGCTCGTCCGCCACCTCGACTGCGGGCCGGTCCTGTGCGTCGGCTACTCGATGGGCGGTCTGATCGCTCAGCTGATGGCCAAGCGCCACCCGCAGGACGTCGCCGGCGCGGTGCTCGCCGCGACGGCCACCGAGCTGCGCGAGAGCCTCATGCTCCAGCTCGTATGGATGGGCATGGGCGCCTTCCAGTGGTGGCTGCGCCTCGCGCCGCGCTGGTCGTGGTACCTAGTCGTCAACGCCGTCGTCCGCGGCGACGAGGAGACGACGCACTGGGTCGTCGGCGAGCTTCGTCGCGGCTCGGCCGAGGACATCGCCGAGGCCGGTCGTGAGATCGGACGCTTCGACAGCCGCCCGTGGCTCGAGGACGTGCGTCAGCCCATGGTAGTCCTCGTCACTTGCATCGACGTGCTCGTCCCGCCGAATCGCCAGTTCGAGCTCGCCCACCGGCTCGAGGCTCCCGTCGTCGAGGTCAACTCCGACCATCTCGCGCCCGCGACGACGCCGCGGCGCTTCCACCGCGGGCTGCTCGAGGCGCTCGACGAGCTCGAGCGGCTCCGAGAGAGCGAGGGCGAGCAGCTGAGAACGGTCGGCGAAGCGGGGAGGTAGAGGTGTTCAAGACGATCGTGGTCGGAACCGACGGATCGCAGCGAGCCGGAGGCGCGGTCGAAGAGGCCGCGGCGGTGGCCAAGGCAACCGGGGCGAACGTGCACGTGGTGCGCGCGGTCTCCGGCCCTGGGGGCGACCCCGAGGGCGAGGTTGAGCAGGCCGCCGAGACGCTGCGCGGCGAGGGCATCGAGAAGGTGGAGACTCACGTCATCCGCGATGACCCGAGCGAGGCCCTGATCAACGCGGCCGACCAGCACGGGGCGGACCTGATCGTCATCGGCAACAAGGGCATGACCGGCGCCCAGCGCTTTCTGCTCGGCTCCGTGCCGAACGACGTCGGCCACCACGCCAACTGCAGCGTCCTCATCGCACGCACGGGCTGAGCCGCGCCTCGAGCTCTCCGAGCGCGCGCGCGAAGCGCGTGCTCGGCCGCGCGGCCGCGACCGCCCGGGCGTCGGCCCACGTGTCGACGTCGCGCAGCGGCTCGAGCTCGGCCACCGCTAGCCCGAGCTCGTCGAGGCGGGCGCTCTGACGGGCGCCGGTCTCGGAGGTGCTCATGGGTACGCCGGCGAAGACACGCTCGTCGGGGCGCTCCAGCCCGATCGCCCAGTAGCCGCCGTCGGGGGCCGGACCGAGCACCGCGTCGACGCCGGGGCGAGCGAGCGCCGCGAGCGCCCGCTCGAGGTGGGCGACCTCGAGCTGGGGAGTGTCCATGCCGACGAGCAGGGCGGGGCCGTCCGCGGCGGCGAACGCGCCGGCGAGCCGGTCTCCGAGGTCGCCGGAGCGCTGGCGGTACAGCTCGAAGCCCGCCGGTACCCAGCCGTCGGCTCGCCCCTCGAGCACCAGCAGGCGGCGACGGGGCCCGGGCACGGCGGCGACGGTCGCGAGCGTGTCGCGCAGGGCCGCCTCGGCGAGGGCGGCGGCCTGCTCGAGCGAGCACGGCGGGCATAGGCGGGTCTTGGAGCGACCGGCCACCGGCGCCTTGGCGATGACGACGAGCGTGACGGCCGCCGCCGCTCGCGCGGCGCTCACCGCAGCGCGCGCAGCATGTCGCGCGCGGCGCGGGCCGTACCGCGCGCGGTGCCGGTGACCTTCGAGCGGCCGCTGCGGGCGCGATAGGGCACGGCGACCTCGTCGATGCGCCAGCCCGCGGCGGCGGCGCGGACGACCATCTCGAGCGGCCACCCGAAACCGCGATCGCGCAGGTTGAGGCGGAGCAGCGGCTCGCGCCGCGCGCAGCGCATCGGACCGAGATCGCGCAGGCGCACGCCCGCGCGGCGGCGAAGCTCGAGCGTGAGGGCGCGGTTGGCGAGGCGCGCATGCGCCGGCCAGGCGCCTGGCTCCGCGCGGCGCTCCCCGAGCACGAGGTCGGAGCGGTCGGACAGCACCGATTCGGCCACGCGCGGGAGGTCGGCTGGGTCGAGCGATCCGTCGCAGTCCATGAAGCAGACGACCTCGGCGCTCGCCGCGCTCAGGCCCGCGAAGCACGCGGCGCCGAAGCCGCGTTGCGGCTCGTGCACGACGCGGGCGCCAAAGCGCGCGGCGATCTCGGGCGAGCCGTCGCGAGACCCGTTGTCGACGACGAGCGGGCGGTAGCGGTCGGAGACCCTCCCGAGCACCCACGGCAGCGCCTCAGCCTCGTCGAGCACCGGGAGCACCACGTCGATCGAGGCGGCCGGCACCGGCGGGACGCTACAGCGCCGGCCTCGTCCGCGGTCGAGGCGGACGGCGAGGCGGCGTCCGGACAGGTGCCTTCCGTATCGTCGCCGCGGTGAGCGTGGTCCTGGTCACGGGAGGGGCGGGCTTCATCGGCGCGCACCTCGTCGACGCGCTGCTCGAGCGAGGCGAGCGAGTGCGCGTGCTCGACAACCTCGACTCGCTCGCCCACCCCGTGGGCGGCCCTCCTCCGCTTCTCGACGAGGAGGCCGAGTTCCTTCGCGGGACGCTCGAGAGCCCGCGCGACGTCGCCGGCGCGCTCGAAGGCGTCGACCGCGTCTTCCACCTCGGTGGCGCGGTCGGCAACGGCGAGTCGATGATGAACGTGCGCCGCGCGGTCGACGCCAACTGCGGCGGGACAGCGACGCTGCTCGAGGCGCTCGCCGCGCGCCGCGACCAGGTGCGGCGGCTCGTCGTCGCCTCGTCGATGGTCGTCTACGGCGAGGGGACCTACGCGTGCCCGGCGCACGGCGAGGTGAAGCCGGCCGCGCGGCCGGTCGAGCAGCTTCGCCGCCGCGACTGGGAGCCGCGCTGTCCGAGTTGTCGCGAGCCGGTCGAGCACGTGCCCGCGCGCGAGGAGCACGCGCTGCGGCCGGTCAGCGTCTACGGCGTCACGAAACGCGACCAGGAGGAGCTGGCGCTCGTCCTGGGCGGCGCGTACGGCTTCGAGGCGGTCGCCCTGCGCTACCTGAACGTCTACGGGCCGGGGCAGGCGCTCGGGAATCCGTATACGGGGGTCGCGGCGATATTCGCCGCGCGGGTGCTCAACGGGCGCCGCCCGCTCGTGTTCGAGGACGGCCGCCAGCTTCGCGACCTCGTGCACGTCTCCGACGCCGTGCGGGCGACGCTCGCCGCCATGGACGCGCCGGGGACGTCCGGTCGGGCGATCAACGTCGCCGCCGGTGGGCGCGTCGAGATCGGTGAGCTCGCCCGCGCGCTCGCGCGCGCGCTCGGTCGCGAGGACCTCGAGCCCGAGCTGCCCAGCGAGTTCCGCGTGGGCGACATCCGCCACTGCCTCGCCGAGACGGCCCTCGCACGTGAGCTGCTCGGCTTCGAGGCGCAGACCGAGCTGAGCGAGGGCCTGCCTGAGCTGGCGGAGTGGGTGGCGAGAGAGGGCGTGACCGAGCGCGGCGACGAAGCGCTGGCCGAGTTACGGGCGCGCCGGCTCGTGGGCTGAGGTCGCGGCCCCGGGAGCGCTATGCGCCATTGCTTGCAGCGGTTGCTTGCGTGAACCGAAAATCCCGACTAACGTGTGCGACGCGCCGGACGCACGAGGCCGTGAACAGCCTTAGCGCCACCGGCCACTATCGCGACAACCTGATCGTCTACGCGACGCGCAAGCCGTCGTAGGCGCCGCCGGGCCCGACCGCCGGTGCCGCCCGGGGCAGGGGCTCTCAGTTCGGGGCGTCCTTCGCGTCCTCTCGAGCGGCGCCCACCCCACCCGCCGGGTCGGCGCCGCCCCCGAGCGGCTGCGGGTGCCCGAGCTGCCCGAGCTCAGACGCGTCGCGCCCGAAGAGGAGTCCGACCGTCCAGTCGGTGACCAGCCGGACCTTGCGCCCGAGCCCGGGGATGCGCAACAGGTGGTAGGTCCGCGTGAGGAACCAGGCCGGAAAGCCGCGCAGCTTGACGCCGAGCACGCTCGCCACGGCCTGATGGCGGCCGAGCTCGGCGAAGAACCCGAGCGTCTTGTACGTGAACGGGCGGGAACGGCCCGAGCCGAGCGCGGCGGCGACGTTCTCGCCGACGCGGCGCCCTTGGCGCATCGCGTGCTGGGCAGTCGGGGGGCACGGGTAGCCCGGGCGCGCCGGGTCGGGCACGGCCGCGGAGTCGCCGATCGCCCACACGCCGTCGACGCCGGGGACCCGAAGGTGGTCGTCCGTCTCGATCCGGCCCTCCATGCCGAGCGGTAGCCCGAGCTCGGCGACCGTCGGGTGCGCCTTGACGCCCGCGGTCCACACGACGGTGCGGCACGGAACAGTCTCGCCCGTGGACAGCACGACGTGGTCGGCGCCGGCCTGCTCGAGCCGCGTCGAGACGAGCACCTCGATGCCCCGCGCTCGCAGCTCGCGGGTGGCGAAGTCGGAGAGGTCGGCGGGCACCTCGCCCATCACCCGCTCCCGCGCCTCGACCATGATCCAGCGCATCCCGTGCAGCCGACAGCGCGGGTAGCGGTCGAGTGCGTCGGCGGCCAGATCCTGGAGCTCGGCGAGCGCCTCGACGCCCGCGTAACCTCCACCCGAGAAGACGTAGGTCAGCTGAGCTCGCCGCTCGGCCGGGTCCTCGGTGCCCTCGGCGACCTCGAGCGTGTGCAGCACGCGGTTGCGCAAGGCGATCGCGTCGGCGAGGGTCTTGAAGCCGACCGCGTGCTCGGCAAGTCCGGGCACCGGCGCCGTGCGCGAGATGGACCCGAGCGCCACGATCAGGTGGTCGTAGGGGAGCTCGTAGGTGCCGTCTCCAGTGTCGCCCCCCGGCGCGCTGCCGGGGTCGGGCGCCAGCACGCGCACGACCTTGCGCTCGGGGTCGGCGCCGACGATGCGCCCGAGGCGTATGTCGGTGTCGCCGCGCAACTCCCGGCGCAGCGGAACGACGACGTGACGCGGCTCGAGCGTCCCTCCCGCCGCTCCGGGCATGAGCGAGGTGTACAGCATGAAGTTGGCGTCGTCGACGAGGGTCACGCGGGCGGCGTGTGCCGGCAGGACGCGCTCGAGCGTACGGGCCGCGAACAGACCGCCGAAGCCGCCGCCGGCGATGACGATATTCCAGGCCAAGGTGCGTGGGGGTCGGGGGGCCGAGCGGCGTCGAGGCGCCGGTCGGAGCCGATCACGCTACAGGGAAGGCCGCCTGGGGCGGACCGCGATGCCTGCGGGGGCGAGGGTCCCGGGGTGTCGTCGATGACGTCGACCGGCGACCATGACCACGTGGCGAGCCGCTACGACGACGAGCTGTGGGAACTCGTTCCCGCCGAGACGGCCCCGCCGCCGGACCATCTGCGGCGCTTCGTCCGCGGGCTCGGGTGCGCGGCGCGGGCGCTCGACGTCGGCTGCGGCGACGGCCGGCTGACATTGGACCTCGAAGGGGACCACGTCGTCGCCGCGGACCCCTCCACCGTCGCGCTCGAGCGCGCGCGCACGCGCCTCGCCGCGCCTCGGTTCGAGCTCGTCGAGATCGCGCCCGACACGGAGCTCCCGTTCGCCGACGGCTCCTTTGATCTCGTGCTCTGCGCCGAGACGATCGAGCACGTCCGCGACGTGCAGCTCCTCATCTCGGAGGCCCGCCGCGTCCTGCGCCCGCGCGGTCGGCTCGCCGTGACCACGCCCGCGCACGGGAGGAGGACCGGCCTCGACGCGCTGTTGCGCGGCTTCGAGCGGCGATTCGACCCGCTCTCGCCGCACCTGCGCTTCTTCACCCGTCGGTCCCTGAGTCGCCTGCTCGAGGAGCTCGGCTTCACGCTCGAGTCGCTCGAACGCGAAGGCGGCTCGCTGCTCGCTCGCGCGCTCCGGTAGGCCGACTCGAACTTTGCGGATCGTCTCCCGACCCTACCCGAGAGCACCTGCTCCAAGGGGGCGGGGCTATGCTCGCGCCCCGTGACGACCACCGCGCCCAGTCCATGCAGGCACGGAGGGGTCAGCTGGTGACGAGAGTGCGTGACTGTTTCGCGTGACTCCGTCTGACGCATCGCCCCGGCAGGTGGCTTGTGTCCTCTGCGAAGGGAGCGGCTTCGTCCTCGACGCCTCCGGGGTTGCGCGGGCGTGCGAGTGCCGGACTCGTCGCATAGCCCTGGCGCGAACTAGAAGCCTCTCCCATCACATCCCTCGGCGATTCGTCGACGTAGCGTTCGACCGAAATCCAGTTCGAGAGATGGACCCGACGGTGGTTCGAGCGGTCGAGCGCTACTGCCGCACGATCGACGAGAAGCTTGACCGCGGGGAGGGACTGTGGTTCCAGGGCCCGAGGGGGACCGGTAAGACCACTCTCGCGATGCTCGTCTCCAAGCACGCGCTCGAGGCCCGACGCGCCGTGGCCATCTACACGGTCCCGCAGCTCCTGTCGGAGATCCGCAACACCTACGACGACGACTCGAGGCACGACTACCTCGAGCTCACGCGTCGGCTTGCGAGCGCCGACCTGCTGCATCTCGAGGACATGGCTGTCGCGCGCACCAACGACTGGGTGCTCGAGCAGCTGTACACGATCATCAACGACCGTTATCAGGACCAGCGCTCGATCATCTTCACCGCCGATGTCGATCGGCCCGAGGACCTCGCTGAGCACGTCGGTGCGCGGACGTACTCGCGGCTGATCGAGATGTGTGGCGACCCGCTTCCCCTGCGAGGCGAGGATCGCCGCATCGCCGTCTCGGCCGGCTAGGTCCGAAGCGGAGCGGAGGCCTCAGGCTCGTCGGCGCAGGACGTGCGCGTTCCCTGTCCGGCGCGTAACCTTGCGCGAGTCGAGGTGCTCGAGCAGCGCCTGCGCATAGCGGCGAGAGGTGCCGAGCTCGTCGCGCGCGCGCGCGATGGTGATCTGACCTTCGCGTTCGCACACGGCGACGGCTCGCTCCTCGAGATCGCGCAACGGCGCTGGCGCGAAGTGGAGGTTCTTGGCGACGCGCACTGCCCGCCCGGCTCGCTCGAGCTGTGCCAGGCGCGCATGGGCGGCGCGGGTGTCGAGGCCCGCTGCCTCGGCAAGCTCGGCGTCGGCGCGGGGGCGCTCGCCGTCCTCCTCGAGCACCTTCGCAAGCAGGAGGGTCGCCTCGTCGAGGACGGGTGCCTCGGCTGCCTCGGCGGCAGCGGGCGCCGCGGCGGCGCCGTTGCGGCGGCTGTTCGGTTCCACGGGGTCGTTGGATGCCCCGGAGGGCGGCGACGATCCGCCGCGTTCGAGCGCGAGCAGGCGCCGGACCACCTCTGGGCGGCCGCGGTGCTTGGGTGGCCCCGCGTCGAGCACCACGCCGCCCCCGAGGGTGTCGGGCGGCGCGATCTGGCGGACGACGAGGCGATCGCCCGCGGCGGGGACAAGCACCGCCTCGAGCCGGAGCTGCACGAGCGTCGGCCGTCCCGGCTCGATCGCCTCGCCCTCGAGCGGGACGACGCGAGCCGGGGCCTCGCGCGTCCCGTGGTGGACCTGCACCCGCGTGCCCGCCTCGATCCGGCCGAAGGCGCGAGCAGAGAGGGTCACACGCGCGTCGACGAGATAGGTCGCTCGGAGCTCGTCGTGCGGCGAGCAGATGACGTCGCCGCGGGCGAGATCACGCCAGCCCACGCCCCCGAGGTTGAGGGCAACGCGCTGGCCCGCGGCCGCCCGCTCGACCCGGCGGTCGTGGACCTGGACGGAGCGCACCCGCGCCTCGAGACCCCGAGGCAGCGCGCGCACCGAGTCGTCGGCGCCGATCGCGCCCGACCACAGCGTGCCCGTGACCACCGTGCCGATCCCGCGCAGGGTGAAGGAGCGGTCGACGTGTAGGCGGGGTGGGCCCGCCGAGCGGTCGGAGGCACGCGCCTCGAGCACTCCCGCCAGCCGATCGAGCGCCGCGAGCAGGTCGTTGAGGCCTGTGCGCCGCACCGCCGAGACGGCCACGGTTTCCACGTCGGGGAGCAGCTCCGAGACCTCGGCCGCGGCGAGCTCCGCGTCGCCCCTGTCGGCCTTGGTGACCGCGACGACGCCGGCCTTCACGCCCAGGCCGCTCAGGACCGCGAGGTGTTCGCGAGTCTGCGGCATGACGCCGTCGTCGGCGGCCACGCACAGCAGGTACAGGTCCATCCCCGAGGCGCCCGCGACCATCGTGCGAACGAAGCGCTCGTGCCCCGGGACGTCGACCACGGAGAGCCGTCGTCCGCTCGGCAGCTCGAGCGGTGCGTAGCCGAGCTCGATCGAGATGCCGCGCTCGTGCTCCTCGGGCAGGCGGTCGGTGTCGCGCCCGGTGAGGGCGGCGATGAGCGCCGTCTTGCCGTGGTCGATGTGTCCCGCGGTCCCGAGAGTGAGGGGCGGCGCCGCCGTCGCCTCGAGGCGGGTCACGGGCCGGTGAGTGCGGCGGCGACCCCGGCCGCCACGGCGTCGGCGCCCTCGTCGTCGAGCGTGCGCGGATCGAGCAGCAGCCGCCCGCCGCCGGCACGCGCGATCACGGGCGGGTCGCCGGCGCGTAGGCGGGCCGCCAGCGCCTCGAGGCCGGCGGCGCCCGGGGCGACCGCGCACACGGGCCCCTCGAGCTCGACCAGCGGCAGCGAGCCTCCTCCGGCCCGCGCGTGCGCGCGCTCGACCGTGGCCTCGACGCCCGCGCGCGCGAGCGCCGCGCGCATGCGCTCGGCACGGGCCTCGAGCTCCTCCGCGGGCGCGGTGAGCATGCGCAGCACGGGGACCTCGCGCGCGGCGCGCTCGGGCTCGCGCAGGAGCCCCAGCGTCGCTTCGAGCGCGGCGAGCGAGAGCTTGTCGATCCGCACCGCGCGCACAAGGGGATGGCGGCGGCAGCGGTCGATCGCCGCTGCCGTGCCCGCCATGATGCCGGCCTGCGGTCCCCCTAGGAGCTTGTCGCCCGAGAAGCAGACCACCGCACAGCCCGCGGCGACCGAGCGTGCGACCGGTGGCTCGTCGCCGAGGCGCACGACCGCCTCGGCGAGCGCGCCCGAGCCGGCGTCGTCTATGACCGGGATGCCGGCGCGGCCGCCGAGCTCACACAGTTCCTCTATCGCCACCTCCTCGACGAACCCGACGGTGCGAAAATTGGACGGGTGGACGCGCATGAGCGCGCCCGTGTCGGGCCCGACCGCGCGCTCGTAGTCGGCGAGCCGTGTGCGGTTCGTGGTGCCGACCTCGACGAGGCGGGCGCCGGAGGCCTCGACCACCTCGGGGACGCGGAACGAGCCACCGATCTCGACGAGCTGGCCGCGCGATACGACGATTTCGCTGCTCGCCGCGAGCGCGCTCGCGGCGAGCAGCGCGGCGGCCGCGCCGTTGTTGACGACAAGCGCCTCCTCGGCGCCGGTCAGCTCCCGGACTAGCCCCTCGACGTGCGCCTGCCGCGAGCCGCGCCCGCCGCGCTCGAGGTCGAACTCGAGCGTCGAGTATCCGCGCCCGACCGCGGCGGCTGCTTCGATCGCTGCGGCGGCCAGAGGCGCGCGTCCTAGGTTGGTGTGGACGATCACGCCGGTGGCGTTGAGGACAGGGCGGAGGCTCGTGCGCTCGCCCGCGGCGGCGAGCGCACGAGCCTCGTGCTCGAGCGCGTCGACGGTCGACTCCTCGTCGAGGCCGCCGTTGGCGGAGGTCAGCACGGCTCGCCGCGCCTCGATGGCGGCGCGCGCCGCCGTCACCGCGCGGGCGCGCGGTACGTCCTCGAGGCGCCCGGCGAGCTCCTCCACCGACGGGAGCCGGCGCAATCTTCGGTTCAGCTCCTCCGCTGTCGCGATAGGCGAGATCGTAGTTCGCGGCGGGCCTCGTACGCCCGCGGACCGTCTTAGGAACCCGGCCGCGCCCCCTCCACCCAGCGCTCCTCCTCGCCCGCCACCTCGCGCTTCCAGATCGGGGCATCGGCCTTGACGCGGTCGATGATCTCGCGCGCGCCCGCGAACGCCTCGCCGCGGTGCGGAGCGGAGGAGGCCACGATCACGCTCGGCTCCGACAGCGCCACCGGCCCGACGCGGTGCTCGCACGCGGCGGCGCACAAGCCGTGGCGGTCGACGGCCTCGCGAACGATCGCCTCGATGCGCTCCTCGGCCATCTCGGCGTAGGCTTCGTACTCGAGCCGGTCGACCGCGCGAGTCACGCCCTGGAAGGTCACGACAGCCCCGGCACGCGGATCGCGGACGCGTGCGCCGAGGGCGTCGAGCGACAGCGGATCCTTCGTCACGCGCGCGTGCGCGCGCGGCACGGCCGTCTGGGCGCCCGGCGCCGGCGCCCCCTCGCCTCCGCTTACGGGCGGGATCAGCGCGAGCTCGTCCCCTGGGTCAAGCACCTGGTCGTCGGGCGCGTACTCGCGGTTGACGGCCATTACGAGCGGCAGGCCGTCGGCGACTCCGCCGAGCGCCGCGATCGCGTCGGCTACGCGCGCGCCCTCGGGCAGTTCGAGCGACACCTCGTTCGCCCCCGCGCGCTCCCGGAGCATGGCGAAGAGGCGCACCGTCACCTGCACGCGAAGGATCCTAGGGGCGCGTCGGCGCTCGTTTGTCGCCACACGCGCGCGGGTAGCGACCACGAAGACGTCAGACACGACCCAGGAGGTCCCACCATGGGCATCACCGACAAGGTCACCGGCCGCGCCAAGCAGGCCGCGGGCGACCTCACCGGCAACAAGTCGACGGCCCGCGAGGGCGAGCAGGAAGAGAAGAAGGGCGAGGCCAAGGAGGAGGCCGCCCAGGCTCAGGAGGCCGCCGACGAGAAGTCGCGCGAGGCGAGCCGCCTCGAGAGCCAGACCTGAGACGTCGGCGCGCCACGCTCGCGCCACAGCGCCATGCGCCGCCCCGCCGCGGGGCGGCGCGTCGGCGCGCCTCCGCGGGTAGCTACAGCTTGATGACGACGATGACCGCGGAGATCAGCACGCAGATCACGATGGCGATCTGCATGAAGAGCCAGAAGCGCGGCAAGCCGGTCACAGAGCCATTGTGACGCGGGCGGGGCGGAGCCCTCGTCGCGAGCCCGCCCCATATGATCCTCGCCGTCCGCGGCCCCGGGTCAGAGGAGGAGCATGTACCGCTCGATCGTAATAGGCACCGACGGCTCCGAAACGGCCGGCGAGGCGGTGCGCCAGGCGATCGAGCTCGCCAAGTCGGTCGGTGCGACGCTCCATCTCGTCGGCGCCTACCAGCCCGTCCCCGAGCAGCAGCTCCGCCACGACCGCCAGCAGGCGCCCGAGGACGTGCAATGGTCGATTAACCCGCACCAGGAGGTCGACAAGACCCTGAGCGACGCGCGGGAGAAGGTCGAGAAGGCCGGCGTCGAGGTCGAGGTGCACTCGCGCGAGGGCGACCCGGCCGACGCGATCCTCGACGTCGCCGACGACGTGAATGCCGACCTCATC
>DAIOHA010000011.1:0-13460 GCA_036744955.1 Thermoleophilaceae bacterium
CATCGGCTGCGTGGGCGGGGGTGGGTAGTCATGGCGGGGGACCGCCAGGGCTCAGGGGCTCCGGCTCGGCTCTCGAAGGTACCGAGGTGGGTGGCCCGGCCCGAGGCGATAACGTGAAGGCACCGCGAGTCATGATGGCAGCAACTGTCAGAACGGTCTCAGAGCGGACCCAGACCGCGCCGAGGACCCTGCGCGAGCGGCGGCGGGCGCGCACCCGGGACGGGATCGAAGGCGTGGCACTCGAGCTCTTCGTCGAGTACGGCTACGAGGCGACCACGGTCGAGCAGATCGCCGAGGCGGCGCTCATCTCCCCGCGAACCTTCTTTCGCTACTTCTCCTCCAAAGAGGACGTCGTGCTAGCGCGCGGGCGCGAGGGAATGACGCTGGCCGCGCGCAGCCTGGCGGAGCGTCCCTCCGACGAGCCCGTGATCGAGTCGCTGCGCGCGGTCGTCGAGGTCGTAGCGCACCTGCGCGACTCCGACCGCGAGCGCCACCTCGCCTGGCTGCGTCTCGTCACCACGACGCCACCGCTCGCCGCCGCCTTCCTCGAGCTCCTGCACGCCACCGAGCGCATGCTGCGCGAGTTCGTCGCCACGCGGCTCGGCCTCTCCCCGGCCGACCGCCTGCCGCGGCTCGTGGCGGCCGGGTTCGGCACCTCGTTTCGGGTAGCGGCAGAGACCTGGCTCGAGAGCGACGGCGCCGAGGACCTGATGGCGATCGTGCGCGAGAACCTCGAGGCGCTCGTCGCCTCGCTGCTCGCGGCCGCCGGTCGGGCGAGCGACAGTCCGGCGGGAGGCTCGGCGCTCCGCCCCTAGCTCGCCGACCCGCCGTTCGGGGCCTCGATCGCGAGCAGCTCGCTCGTGTGCTCGTGGTCGATCTGGAGCGTCGTGTGGTCGATGCCGAAGTCGCGGCGCAGCATCGTCTCGAGCTCGCGTCGCTTGGCGTGGCAGTCGTCGCCCGGTGCGACGAGCACGTGCGCCGACAGAGCGGGAAAGCCCGAGGTGACCTCCCACACGTGCAGGTCGTGCACCTCGGCTACGTCGGGCGCCGCGGCCATGGCCTCGCCGATGCGCTGCGGATCGAGCCCCTTGGGGGCGGCCTCGAGCAGCACGCGGCCCGAGTCGCGGAGCAACCCGTACGCGGCCTTGAGCATCAGCGCGGCGACGAATAGTGCCGCCAGCCCGTCGGCGCGGGTGAAGCCGGTCAGCAGGACGGCGAGGCCGGCGGCGACGGCCGCGAGCGACGCCGCTGTGTCGAGCAGCACGTGCAGCATCGCGCCCTCGACGTTGAGGCTGCGGCGGCTGGCGCGGGCGAGCAGGGCCGCCGCGGCGAGGTTCACGAGGCCGCCCAGGAGGGCCACGACGAGAACCGGCAAGCCTTCGACGTCCGGCGGGTCGACGAGGCGACGGATTCCCTCGTAGACGATGAACAGGGACGTCGCGAGCAGCGTCGCCCCGTTGAGCTGCGCCGACAGGATCTCGGCGCGCTTGAGCCCGAAGGTGTAGCCGCCGGCGGGAGGACGGGCGGCGAGGCGCATGGCCACGAGCGCGAAGGCGAGCGCGCCGGCGTCGGTGAGCATGTGCGCCGCGTCGGCGAGCAACGCCAGCGACGAGGCGAGGAGGCCGACCACGACCTCGACGCCCATGAAGGCCAGCACCAGGCCGAGCGCGGCGACGAGTCGGCGGCGGTCCGCATCCGGAGCCGGCGCGTGCGAGTGGGCGTGACCGTGGCCCATCGTCGTCACCCGCGCGCTTCGCACGCTCGCATGGGGCGAGTCTATGCCGCGCCTGGGCCGCCGGGTAAGCTCGCGGCTCGTGCCCTTCGAGCTCGAGCGGGTCAGCGCCTCGCGCGGCGGCACGCCCGTGCTGCGCGAGGTGTCGCTGTCGGTGCCGGAGGGAGCGACGTGCATCGCCGGGGGCTCAGGCTCCGGTAAGTCGACGCTGCTGCGGCTGCTCAACCGCCTCGCCGAGCCCGACTCCGGCCGGATCAGCTTCCGCGGCCGCCCGCTCGGCGCCTTCGACGTGCTCGATCTGCGGCGCGAGGTGGCGCTCGTCGCGCAGCTTCCCGCCCTGCTCGAGGGCACGGTCGCCGACAACGTCCTCTTCGGTCCGCGTCTCGTCGGGCGCGAGGTCGACGTGAGCACGCCACTCGAGCTCGCCGGCCTCGGTGCGTCCTTCGCCGAGCGCGAGGCCGACCGCCTCTCGGTCGGCGAGCAGCAGCGCGTGATGCTCGCGCGCGCGCTCGCGCTCGAGCCGCGCGTGCTGCTGCTCGACGAGCCGACCTCGGCGCTCGACGAGCGCGCCCGTGGCCGCGTCGAGGAGACGCTCGTCGACCTTCGCCGCCGGCTCGGGATCTCACTGGTCCTCGTCACGCACGACCTCGCGCAGGCCGAGCGGCTCGCCGACCGCGTCGTGCGCCTCGAGGAAGGTCAGGTTGTCTCACCCGCTTCCGTCGGGCGCCCGACCCCGGCCGGAGCGCCTTGAGCCGCGCGCCGGACATCACGCTGCTCGAGGTCGCAGCGGCGCTGGGGCTCGTCGCGGTCGCGGTGCTCGTGTCGCTGTGGCGCCAGATGCGGCTGGAGGGCGACATCGCGGTGGCCGTCGGGCGCTCGTTCGTCCAGCTCACCGCGGTGGGGTTCGTGATCCAGCTCGTCTTCCGCGAGCGCAACCTGCTGCTCGTGGTGCTGCTCATCGCGGTGATGGCGGTGTTCGGGGCGTTCACCGCGCGCGGACGGGCAGCTTCGGTCCCGCGCGCTTTCGCGCCGCTACTGATCGCGCTCGCGCTCGCCGGCAGTGGGACGCTCGTGCTCGTCGTGGCGCTCGGCATCTTCCCGCCCGAGCCGCAGTACCTCGTCCCCGTGGGCGGCATGGTGGTTGGCAACTCGATGACCGCGGCGGCGGTCTCCCTCAACCGGCTCGGGGACGAGATCGCTGGCTCGCGCCGCCAGCTCGAGGCGACGCTCGCGCTCGGCGCCACCGCGACGCAGGCCGCTCGCCCGATCGTGCGCCGCAGCCTGCGCTCCGGCGTGATCCCCCTCATCGACTCGACGAAGACGACGGGCGTCATCTTCTTTCCCGGGACGATGGTGGGGATGCTCGTGGCCGGCGCCGAGCCGTTCGACGCGGTCCGGCTGCAGCTCATCCTCCTCTACGTGCTCCTGGGCTCGGTGGCCATCGCCTCGGTCACCGCCGTGACGCTCGCTCAGCGCAACTTCTTCACGCCCGCGCACCAGCTGCGCGAGCCGGCGGCGGAGCCGGCCGAGGCGTCCTAGCCGCGCCACAGCCTCCACGCCGAGAGCAGCAGAAAGACCCCGAACACCCGCACGAGCACGCCCATGGGAAGGGCGAGGGCGAGCAGGGCGCCGGCCGCGGCGCCGACGGCGCCGAGCACCGCCATTGGGACGAGCCGCGAGCGCAGTACGTTGCCTTCGCGATCCGCGGTGAACCCGCCGACGAGCGAGGTCGGGACGATCGCCGCGAGCGAGGTGCCCTGGGCTACGGTCTGCGGGAGCCCGAGTCCGATCGTAAGGGCGGGCACGAAGATGATGCCCCCGCCCACGCCGATCACGCCGCCGACCGCGCCCGCGAGAAAGCCCGCGAGCGCGAGCAAGAGGTCGGTGAGGAGCATCAGCCCGGAAGGACGAGCTGCTTGAGGCCGACGAGCAGCAGCACGACGGCCACGAGCCGCCGCAGCGCCACCTCGGGCAGCCGCGAGACGAGACGGGCCCCCGCGTAGGAGCCGAACACCGCGCCGACAGCCAGCGGCACCGCCAGCCGGAAGTCGACCTCACCGGCGACGAGCGCATACACCGGCACGCCAACGAGCGCCATCGGCGCGATCGCCGCGAGCGAGGTGCCGTTCGCCTGATGCTGGGCGGCCCGCGCCCACATGACCTGAAGAGGGACCATGATGAAGCCGCCGCCCACGCCGAGCAGCGACCCGAGGAAGCCGCCGGTGAAGCCGATCGCCCCAAAGCGCGGGCGTCCGGCCGCTAGCGCGTCCTGCGAGCTGGCATCGGCGTCGGGCACGGCGGCAGGATGTCACGCGGCGTTCGGTGTCGCGTCGTTTTTCGGGTCGACGCCGGGGGTAGCCGTCCGACGAGACCGGCGACCTCAGGAGGCACGAGATGGCAAAGGACCACGGCTCGAGCGTCAAGGACGACGAGCAGTACGAGGCGCTTCGCCGCGAGGGAGCGAGCAAGGAGAAGGCGGCGCGCATCGCCAACACGAGCCGCTCGCAGTCCGGGCAGAAGGGCGGAAAGTCGTCGAAGTACGACGACTGGTCCAAGCAGGACCTTCAGAAGCGCGCCAAGGAGATCGGCATTGAGGGCCGCTCGAATATGGACAAGGGGGAGCTGATCGACGCGCTGCGCAACCACTAGGTCGCGACGGCCGTCGGCGGCCGTTGGCGGCCGCGTCCGCAGTGCTCGGCCGCGGTGCGCGTTACGCCGCGCGGGCGGCGCGCGCGCCCACGAGCCCGCGCTCGACGAGCAGCTCCGCGACCTGCACCGCGTTCGTCGCCGCGCCCTTGCGCAGGTTGTCGCCGACGACCCAGAGGTTGAGGCAGCGCTCGTGGGAGGGATCGCGGCGGATGCGCCCGACGAGCACGTCGTCTCGGCCGGCGACCGCCGTCGCCAGCGGGTAGAGGCCCTGCCACGGGTCGTCGACGACGACCACGCCGGGCGCGTCGTGCAGGAGGTCGCGGCACGCCTCGGGCGAGAGGTCCTCGCGCGTCTGCACGTTGACCGACTCGGAGTGGCCGTGGTAGACCGGCACGCGGGCGCAGGTCGCCGAGATCGCGAGGTCGTCGCGGCCGAGGATCTTGCGTGTCTCGCCCATCATCTTGCGCTCCTCGGTGGTGTAGTCGTCGCCCGCCTTGAAGGTCTCGACCTGAGGCAGCACGTTGAAGGCGATCTGGTGCGGATAGACCGCGGGTGCGGGGAACTCGTCGCCGCTAACGTGCGCGCGGGTCTGCGCGGTGAGCTCGTCGACCGCGGCCTTGCCCGTGCCCGACACCGACTGGTAGGTCGAGACGACGAGCCGCTCGATGCCGGCCGCGTCGAGGATCGGCTTGAGCGCGACGACCATCTGCATCGTCGAGCAGTTCGGGTTCGCGACGATCCCGCGCGGCGCGTCGGCGAGCGCCTCCGGGTTGACCTCGGCGATCACGAGCGAGACGTCCTCGAACATGCGCCAGTACGAGGAGTTGTCGACCACCGTCGCGCCGGCCTCAACGAAGCGCGGCGCCCACGCCTCGCTCGTCGAGCCGCCGGCCGAGAAGAGCGCGAGGTCGAAGCCGGCGAGCGCGTCCTCACGCAGCTCCTCGACCTTCAGCCGGCGCCCGGCGGCCGCGGGCCCGTAGGGCACCTCCTGCCCCGCCGTTCGAGCCGACGCGAAGGGCACGATCTCGTCGGCCGGAAACGAGCGCTCAGCCATGACGTCGAGAATTGTCCGCCCAACGACCCCGGTCGCTCCGACGACGGCGACGCGCATCAGGTCGCCACGGTCGGGCGGTGGACGCCGCGCGGGTCCTCGGCGCGGATGGCGTCTTCGCCGAGCTCGAAGGCGGCGTGCAGCTCGCGCACGGCGACGGGGACGTCGTCCTCGCGCACCACCACCGAGATCTTGATCGGCGAGGTCGAGATCATCTCGATGTTGATGCCGGCGTCGCCGAGCACCGAGAAGGTCTTGGCGGCCACGCCGGGATAGGAGCGCATCCCGGCGCCGACGAGCGAGACCTTGCCCATGCGCGCGTCGGTCGCCACGTCGGCGATGCCGAGCTCGGCGCGCAGGCCGGCGAGCGCCTCGTCGGCCGCCGGCAGGTCGTCGCGCGGGACCGTGAACGACATGTCCGCCTCGCGCCCCTCGCTCTCGGGCTCGTTCTGGATGATCATGTCGACATTCACGTTCGCCTCGGCGAGCGCGGTCATAACCCGACCGGCGACACCGGGCTCGTCGGGCACGCCGGTGAGCGTGACGCGCGCCTCGTCGGTCGAGTGGGTGACGGCGGTGACGAGCGGTCGCTCCATGGTCTCTTCCTCGGTGAGCACCCAGGTGCCGGCGCCGTCCTCGAAACTCGACCGGCAGTGGATGCGAACGCCGTGGTTGCGGGCGTACTCGACCGAGCGTAGCTGGAGCACCTTCGCCCCCGACGCCGACATCTCGAGCATCTCCTCGAACGAGACGTAGGGCAGCTTGCGGGCGTCGGGGACGATCCGCGGGTCGGCGCTGTAGACGCCGGCCACGTCGGTGTAGATCTCGCACACGTCGGCCCCGAGGGCGGCGGCGAGCGCGACCGCCGTGGTGTCCGAGCCGCCGCGCCCGAGGGTTATCACGTCGGCCGCGGTCGAGACGCCCTGGAAGCCCGCGACGAGCACGATCTTCCCGTCCTCGAGCGCGGCGTCGATGCGGTCGGCACGCACGTCGAGGATTCGCGCCTTGGTGTGCGACTCGTCGGTGACGATCCCCGCCTGGGATCCCGTGAGCGAGATCGCCTCGTGACCGAGGTCGTTGATGACCATGGCCGCGAGCGCGCACGAAATGCGCTCCCCCGTCGAGAGCAGCATGTCCAACTCGCGTGGCTGCGGACGTTCGGAGACCTCGAAGGCCATGCGCACGAGCTCGTCGGTGGTCTTGCCGCGCGCGCTCAGTACGGCAACGACCCGGCAGCCGCTCTCCTTGCCTTGGACGATCCGAGCGGCGGCGCGGCGCACGCGCTCGGCGTCGGCGACCGAGGTGCCGCCGAACTTCATGACCACCGTGCTCGGGCCGCTCGGGCCCGGCCCGGAGGCGGCGGGCGCGCTTCGATCCGTCATCTGCCGCAGAATAACCGCCGGTCGTGACTGCCCTGCGCCGCCTCCCACCCTGGCTGAGCGCCGTTCTCGAGGGAGCCCGCACCCGCGTCGTGGCGCTCGACGCGGGCGGGCGCCGACGGCTCGCGGCCGCCGCTGTGGCGGCGCTCGCGCTCGTGGTCGTGCTCGTCGCGGTGCTCGGACAGGGTCCCTCCCGCGCGGGCGAGCGCTCGCGCGACTCGTGGCTCGCGCGCCTCGTCCCCGCGCCCGAGCAGTTCACGCGCCGCGTCACTCCCGCGACGCACAGAGCGGCGCGCGGCCTGTCGGTCGAGGAGAAGGTCGACCAGCTCATGCTGCTGGGATTCGAGGGAACTGGCGCTGACGACACCGCCCGCCTCGTTCCCCGTGGGGAGGCCGGCGGCGTGGTCGTCACCGAGGAGAACTACCTCGGCGCTCGCGAGCTGCGGCGGGTAATCGAGGGCACGCACCGACGCGCCCGCCGGGCGGGACACGTCTCGCCTCTGTTCCTCGTCTCGCAAGAGGGCGGCGAGCTCTCGGCCCTCGCCGACCTGCCGCCCGAACTCGCGCCCGCGGACACCGCGTCGGTCGAGGACGCCGGGGAGGAGGCGCTCGCCTCCGCGCGCGCACTCAAGAGGATCGGGCTCGACGGCGTGCTCGGCCCGCTGGTCGACATCGGGGCGGCCGAGGGCGGGCCGCTCGGCCTGCGGCCGTTCTCGGACGATCCACGCGAAATCGCGCGCTACGCGCGCGCCACGGTGTCGGCCTACGTGGGCGCGGGACTCGTCTCGGCGCCGCTGCATTTCCCGGGTCTGGGCGGCGCGGCCACCTCGACCGACGAGGGGCCGGCGCAGGTCGGCCAGACCATCGACGCCCTCCGCCGCGCCGACCTGCTGCCCTTCCGCGTGGCCATCGACGCTGGCGCGCAGGCGATCGTGGTGGGCCACGGGCTCTACGGGACCGACGACTTCGCCGTCCCGGCCTCCGCGTCGCGCTTCCTGCTCACCGACCTGCTGCGCGGCGAGCTCGGCTTCGAGGGCCTTGCGATCGCCGACGACCTCGCCGCGCGCGCGATCACGATCACGCAGAGCTCGTCCGAGGCGGCGGTCGCCTCGGTCGCCGCCGGCGCCGACATGGCGCGACTGTCGGGTCCGGCACACGAGCAGAGGCGCATGCGCACCGCCCTGCTCGCCGCCGTGCGCTCGGGACGGATCTCGCGGGCGCGCCTCGACGCGGCCGTCATGCGCGTGCTCGAGCTCAAGCGCGCCGCCGGACTCCTGAGGGGCGAAGAGACCGGCGCGGCGAACGCGGCGCGCGAACGGGCACGGCGGGGCGAGCGGCGGCGGGAAGACGCGCGCGCGCGATCGCCCGACGACGGCTTGGCTGCACGCGAGGGCCGCCTGCCCCAGCCGCGGAGGGGCGGCCAGCCGCCCGCGGCGACGCCTCCACCGCCCGCACGATCGCAGCCGCCCCCGGCGCCCGCCGCACGGCCCGAGCCGCCGGCGCAAGGGCCGTTAGCGCCGCGGCCCGAGCCGCAGCCGCGCGGTCCGCAGCCGCGCCCCGCGCCGGCGCCGGGCGTCGGCCGCCGCGAGGGGCGCCCGCCGGGCCCCGGCGGCGGATGGCCGCCCGAGGGGAGTCAGGCGAGCGAGGCGGGTGACTCGGCGGCGGCGCGCGAGCCGCGCGAGTACCCCGAGGCGTCGACTCCCGGGATCGGCGAGCGCGAGGGACGCCCGGCCGGACCCGGAGGCGTCCGGCAGCGTGACCTCGCCAGGGCGCGGCGCGAGCGGCGCCAACGCCGCGCTGACGCGAGCGAAGCGGCGAAGCCGACGGCACCTCAAGGTCAGGCGGTGGCCGGCGCCTCGCCGGCAGCCCCCGCCACGTCCGGCGGCACGACGACCTACACCGTACCCGTTCCCTGAGTCGGCCCCTTAGAGGCTCCGCCGCCCTCGCAGCGCCTTGCCGAGCGTGACCTCGTCGGCGTACTCGAGGTCCGCGCCGACGGGAAGGCCGCTCGCGAGGCGCGTCACCGCGACGTCCGGCACTCGTTCGCGCAGCGCGTCGGCGATGTAGAGGGCGGTGGCCTCGCCCGTCGTCGTCGAGTTGGTGGCGACGACGACCTCCCGCACGCCGTTCGAGGACGCTCGCTCGACGAGCTCGGCAATGCGCAGGTCCTCCGGGTCGACTCCGTCGATCGGAGACAGCGCGCCCCCGAGCACGTGGTAGCGCCCCGGGAACTCGTGCGTGCGCTCGAGCGGGATCACGTCGCTCGGCTGCTCGACCACGCAGATGAGCGCCGAGTCGCGCCGCTCGTCCTCGCAGATGCGGCAGCGCGAGCTCACGGCGAGGTTGAAGCAGACCTCGCAGCGGCCGACCGTCTCCTTGACCTCGCGGATCGCCTCGGCAAGCCCCAGCGCCTCCTCCTCGGGGGCGCTCAGGAGGTGAAAGGCAAGTCGTTGGGCGCTGCGCTGGCCGATTCCCGGCAGGCGCGCGAGCTCCGTCACGAGCTGGTTCACAGGGGGAGCGAGCATCCGTCGCTGCGAGCTTAGTCTGGAGAGCGGCGCCGCCGACCGGCTTGCGAGCGCCGGGTAGCGTTCGGTGGTGAGCTCCGCGCAGACCCGCCTGGCTTCGGTCCCGGCCCGTTTCCGGAGCGCCGCCGCTCGTGCCGTGGTCGGGCGGCGCGAGTGGCTGCGACTCGTAGCGCTCGACGCGGCCGACGCGCTACGCCGCCGGCGCGACGAGCTCGTCCCGCCGCGGCGCCTCCAGATCCAGGCGGGGCGTGAACTTCGAGACGGTCGGCGAAAGCTGGCTCCGGCTTCTCACCACGAGGCGGCCGTCGACCGGTCCTCCCGCGCAGACCTAGAGGCCGAGCCCGCCCAACCCGAGGTCGCCGAGCCCACCCGGCCCGCCGAGGCCTCCGGACGCGGCTCCGAGGCGTGAGGAGGCGAGCTCCTGCGCCGAGCGCAGCGCCTCGTTGACCGCCGCCAGAACCATGTCCTGGAGCAGTTCGACGTCCTCGGGGTCGACCGCGGCGGGGTCGACGGTCAGCTCGCGCAATTCGAGGTCGCCGCTCATCTTGACGGTCACCATGCCGCCGCCTGCGCTCGCCTCGACGACCTCCGACTTGAGCTCCTCCTGCGCCTTCGCCATCTCCTCCTGCATCTGCTGCGCCTGCCTCATGAGCTGGTTCAGGTTGGGCTGCTTGGGTTGCTTGGGCACGGCTACTCCTCCCGCGTCGGTGCGTCGTCGTCGAAGATCTCGCGCGCGCCGAACTCCTGCTTGAGGCGCTCGAGCAGCTCGTCCTCGCTGAGCATCGGCTGAGAGCTCGCCGGCTCGGGCTCGCCGTCGTCGCCCTCCCGCGGCCTGAGCTCGAACCGGAGGGCAAGCGACCGTCCGATCAGCCGGCGCAGCGTTGTGTGCGCGAGCGAGGCGTTCGCATCGACCTTGCGTTTGGTGAACTCGGCGCCCGGCGGCAGGGCGATGGTCAGCCGGTCGCCATCGAGGTTGGCGGGGCGGCCCTCGCCGAGCAGGGCGCCGACCATCGCGTTCTCCGCCCTGACCGCGTCGACGACCGAGGGCCACAGCGACCGCAGCGCGGTCAGGTCGAGGGCCGGCGGCACCTCAGGCGCCTCCGCGTCGGGTGGCTCGTACGAGGGGACGGCGGTCGGAGCGGTCGCAGCGGCGGTCGCCGCCGGCGGGACGCTCGCCGAGGCCGCGGCCGTCGCGGGCGCGGGCGAGCCGTCCCCCGACCCGCCGGACACGGGCGTCGCGACGGCGTCACCCGGTGAGGGCACAGCCGTCGTCGCGGCTCCGTCTCCGCCGGAGGCGGTCCCCGCGTCGACCGACGCTTCAGCTGCGGACGAGATGCGGGCGACCGTTGCGCCCGCGGCGGTCGCGTCCTCGCCGGCACGCGCGGCCGGCTCGTCCTCCGCGCGGTCATCCCCTCGGGCCGCCGAGCCATTCAGCGCGGACCCGTTGCCAGACGGCGGTTCCGGCTTTCGCCCCGGATCACCGCCGCCTTCCTCGCCGGGGCTTCCCCCGCTCGCCTGGTCTCCCCCCGCCGCGGTCGCGCCCCCGCCGCTCGCGAGCCGCTCCTCGAGCCGCTCGATCCGGAAGGAGAGCGCCGACAGCGTCAGGTCGGCCTCCGGGCGCACGGCCTTCGAGAGCGCGAGCTCGAGCTGGATGCGCGGGTCGGAGCCGTCCTTGACCGCGTTGTTCGCCGCGGTCAGCAGGTCTATTCCGCGCAGCAGGGCACTCTCGGAGACGCGGCCAGCCTGGCTTTCGATCCGGTCGGTGTGCTCTGCGGTCACCGAGAAGGTCTCGGGAACCTCCGCGAGGACCTGCGTGACGAACAGGTGGCGCAGATGGGCGGCGAGGTCGCGGATGAACTGCGCGACATCGCGGCCGGAGGCGGCGAGGCGCTCGACGCATAGGAGCGCCGCGCGCGTGTCGCGGTCGGCCAGCGCGTCGGCGGCCTCGAGCACGAGCTCGGCGTCGGCCGCGCCGAGCACGTCGAGCACGTCGGAGAGCTCGATGCGGCTGCCGCCGTAGGTGACGAGCTGCTCGAGCGTGCCGAGCGCGTCGCGGAAGGAGCCGGTCGCGGCGCGGGCGATCATTCCGACCGCCGCGTCGGGCACCTCGATCCCCTCCTCGCTCGCCACCCGTCGGAGGACGCCCGCGAGCTGCTCGAGCGAAGGGCGCGTGAAGTCGAAGCGATGGCAGCGGTCCACGATTGTCGCGGGGACCTTGTGCGCCTCGGTCGTCGCGAGCACGAACACGACGTGCGGCGGCGGCTCCTCGAGCGTCTTCAGGAAAGCATTCCACGCCGAGGTCGAGAGCATGTGCGCCTCGTCGAGGATGTAGACGCGCCGCCCGCCCGCCATGGGCTGGAGCGCGACGTTCTCGCGCAGCTCGCGGATGTCGTCGACCGAGTTGTTCGACGCGGCGTCCATCTCGACCACGTCGAGCGACGTCCCGGCGGCGATCGCCCGGCAGGCCGGGTCGTCGGGCGAGAAGTCGGTGCGCGGGCCGCCCTCGGCGTTGAGCGCGCAGGCGAGCAGCTTCGCCATGCTGGTCTTCCCGGTCCCGCGCGAGCCCACGAACAGGTAGGCGTGATGCACCTTCCCAAGCTCGACGGCGTTGCGCAGCGTTCGCACGATGTGCTCTTGTCCGACCACCTCGTCGAAGGTCCGCGGGCGGTGGCGTCGGTAGAGCGAGAGCACGGTTGCTGATGCTACCCGCGGGAGGGACGACGGCTCGGCCCACATGGAACCGCGCCCGCCCGCGATCCTCGGTGCGAGCGGGCTCGCCGCTCGACCGCTCGAGCAGGCGGCCGAATACGGCTTGGGTCCATTACGGTGCCTCCCGCATATGGGCTACGGCGAGATCATCGGGTCCGCCTTCCGGATCACCTGGCGCAACCGGTACCTGTGGTTCTTCGGCGTGTTCGCGGGCGCGGGAGCGAACATCCCGACGCCCAACCCGGGCGTCGGCAACTTCGATTACAAGGGACCGGACACAGCTAACGCCGCCGCACCGGCGTGGGCGCAGGCCGCGACACCCGATCCCGGTCTCCTCGTCGCGATCGGCCTCGGCGTCCTGCTGCTCGTCGCGGTGCTCGTCGTGCTCAGCCTCGTCTCGCAGGGTGCGCTCGCCGACAGCGTCGCGGCGATCGACCGCGGCGGGGAGCGCCGTTTCGGCACCGCCTGGAAGGCCGGCACGCGCCACTTCTGGCGCGTGCTCGGGCTCGTCGCGCTGCTACTTGCCATCATCCTCGCGGTGATAATCGTAGTCGGCGCGCCGCTTGCGGGGGTCGTGATCGCCGTCTTCTCCACGACCGAGGCGCTCGGAGTGCGGATCGCCGTGGGTATCGTCGCCGGCCTGATCGCGCTCGCCGCGCTGCTGCTCCTCTTCATCCCCCTACAGATCGTCGGTCACCTCGCCCTGCGCGAACTCGTCCTACGCGAGGAGCGCCCGGTCGCCTCGTTGCGGCGCTCGTACCGTCTCTTCCGGGCGCATCTCGGCAAGAGCCTGCTCCTGCTAGTCATCCAGATCGGGATCGCGATCGGCGCGACGATCGCACTGGTGCTGGCGGCCCTGCTCGTGGGCCTCATCCTCTTCCTGCCCACAATCGGCCTCGCGATCGGCGGGCTTGAGACGGCGGCGATCGTTACCGGCGTCGTAGCCGGGGGTGTGTTGGTCTCTCTCGTGGTCGTGGCCTACGGCGCGGTCGGAGCGTTCAACCACGCGTACTGGACGCTCGCTTACCTTCGGCTGGGGCGGCTCCCGACCGAAGCGGGCACGTAAGCGGCGGCGGCCGCCGAGGACCGCGTCACGGCGCCTCGCGACGGCCCGCACCTGCCTGCCACCCGAGACGGTGGAAGAATGGACCGTGCACCCGCCGTCGAGAGCGGCCTTCAAGCGTTCCCGCCGGCCCCGGGCTCCGGCCAGGCTTCCCCGCGGCGCGTGATCGGAGTCGCTTAAGGCTGCTTCCTCCCGGACCTGACCTGGTTCACGAGCGACCACCGCGCGGGACCTGGCCATCGACACCCGGAGGCGGCGTACTGGCCTCGAAGACCGCATCCCTCGGGCGGGGATTCGGCCTCGCTAGAGCGGATTGCGAGTACAGGACACCGCTACCTCCCCGCCTAGCACG
>DAIOHA010000012.1:0-13324 GCA_036744955.1 Thermoleophilaceae bacterium
GGACCGCTCGACGAGTTGCGTCGCCGCCCGGGCTGGGCCTGGCTGCGCGTCTTCCCGTCGCCTCGACGACTACGAGGCCGCAATCGCAGAGGTCGAGCTTGGCGCGGTCGCGCCGGGCCCAACCTGACGACACGGCGCTTCCCAACCCCGGAGCCGTTAAGGCCGAACGCTGCGTCGACGCCGAGGCGGAGCGAGGCGCCTGTGTCCCAGCCAGCGCCTCCGTAGCGCGCCACCGCCTACGCCTTCTTAGGCTCCGCCCGCGGCGGGACCTGCAGCTCCTCCTCGGCGTCCTCTCCGCGGTGGAGCTCACGACTGCGCTCGACCTCGGCGTCGAGCTCCGAGCCGAAGAGCAAGGCGTTGTTGACGATCCACAGCCACAGCAGGAAGACGATCATCCCGCCGAGTGCGCCGTATGTCGCGTTGTACTTGCCGAAGTTCGCAACGTAGACGCCGAAGAGGAGCGACGCGATGATAGCGAGCACGACGGCGAGGATCCCGCCGGGGGTGACCCAGCGGAAGCCGGGTAGCCGCGCGTTGGGCGCGATGTAGTACAGAAAGGCCACGAGGGCGGCGACGACGAGCAGGATGATCGGCCATTTGGCGATCGACCACGCCGTCACGGCCTCGGGTCCGAGGCCGACGACGTTGCCCACCGCCTCGGCGATCGGGCCGCTGATCACAGTCGCAATCACGACCAGGGCGACCATCAGCAGCATGAAGATCGTGACGATTATCCGCATCGGGATGAGCTTGACCGGTCCTCGACCCTCCTCGATCTCCCAAATCTCGTTCGACACTCGGAAGAAGGCGCCGATGTAGCCGGAGGCCGACCAGATCGCTCCGAGCAGGCCGACGCCGAAGAGCGCCCCGGCGCCGCCGCGGCTGTTGACCACCCCCTCGATCGTCGGGCGGAACGTGTCGGCCGCGCCGCCCGGCGCGACCTGGGTGATGATGTCCATCAGCGCCCGGGTCGTCGAGGAGCCGCCGACGATCCCGAGCAGCGCGACGAGCACGAGCAGGGCGGGGAAGAACGAGAGCACGCTGTAGTAGGTCAGCGCGGCCGCCCAGTCGGTGATGTTGTCGTCGGAGAACTCCTTGGCCGTGCGCTTGAGCGTGGCGAACCACGACCGCTTCGGAAGGTCGGTCGGATCGCTCGGCTCGGGGTCGCCGTGGCGATCGGGGTCGTACTTCTCCGGGGTGTCCGACTTTGACGTCTTGGCCATCTCGCGGTCTTTTCCCGAGCGCCCTTGTGAGGAAACGGTATGAGCCTTGTGCTCGTGGCGCTCGTCGGCCACCGCGCCCGCCGGTTCTGTCGGTCCGCGCGCGCCCGCGCGCGCCGACACTCGAGCTCCCTTGCCGCGACCGTCGGCCTTGCCCTCGCGGGTCGACAACTCGGGGGCTGCGGTCTCGTGCAGGCGAGCTTCGAGGCGTCGGAGGTCGCTCGCGGCAAGGCGACCACCGAGCGCCAGCAGCGGCGTGAGCGCCCTACCCACGCCGCGGGCGCCCGGCAGTGAGACGGTCGATATGACGCGCGTGCCCGTGGGCAGCGGCTCGAGCCGGTAGCTGACCTGCGGCCGGAGCCGCCCCGTGGCGCGGCGCAGGGTAAGGCGTCGGCTGGGCTCTTGCTCGACGGTCTCGAACGGCGTCTCGACCGTCCGGCCGAGCACCCGGCGGACCTCCACGCGCCTCGCGCCCGCGCCGTACCCGGAGCCGGACGGGAGACGCACGTCGACCACGCCGGCGCGCCACCGGGCGTCGTTCGGCCCGGCGAGGTAGGCGAACACCTCATCGGCCGGCCGCGGAATCTCGACGCTCGCCTCGCCTCGGTCACCCATGCCTGGGAGCGTGCCGGGCCTGGCCGCGAGCGTTAGAGCGCGAGGGCGAACGGGCCCTCGAGCAGCTCGCGAACGCGGGCGAGGAACTCGGCGCCGTCGGCGCCGTAGAGGATGCGGTGGTCGCAAACGAGCGAGAGCACGGCGGTGTCGCGCGCAGCCACGCGGCCCGCGTCGTCGACCACCGGCTTCTTTTTCAGCGCCCCGACCGTAAGCAGGGCGGCCTGGGGCGGGTTGATCACTGCCGAGAAGCGGTCGATGCCGTACATGCCCAGATTCGAAACCGTGAACGTCCCGCCCGACAGCTCGGGCGGGGTGATCGTCCCGTCGCGTACCTTGGCGATCGCCTCACGGCTCGCACGCGCGATCTCGCCGAGCGACCTCGACCCCGCGTCGAAGATCGTCGGCACTACGAGCGCGTCCTTGGCGGCGACCGCGACGCCGACGTTGACCTTCTCGTACAGCTCGAATCGACCGTCGCGGTAGGCGGCGTTCACGCGCGGGTGCTCGCGCAGTGCGAGTGCACACGCCTTGACGATCATGTCGTTGAGCGAGGGTGCGGGGTCCGTGACCTCCTTGAGCCGCGCGCGCAGCTCGACGCACGCCGCCATGTCGACCTCGATCTCGAGCGTGAAGTCGGGCGCGGTCGCCTTGGACTCGGCCATGCGCCGCGACACCGTCTGCTGGAGACGCGTGAGCTCCTGCACGTGCACCTGGCCCTTGGGCCCCGCCTCGCCGCGCGGCTCGGGCGCCTGCGGCTCGGGCACGGCGCCCTGCTGCTCGCCCGCCTCCTGCGAATCGTCCGCGGCTCCCGCGCCGTCCTCAGTCCCGCCGTCCGCCCCGGCGCCGTCCGGCTCCGCCCCACCGCCGTCCGCGGCCGCGAGCACGTCCGCCTTGACGATCCGCCCCCCCGGCCCCGAGCCCTCGACCGAGGTCAGGTCGACGCCGCGCTCACCCGCCACCCGACGCGCCACGGGCGACGCCTTGATGCGTCCGTCGCCGGCCTCCGAGCCGGCGCGAGAGTCCGCGCCGGTACCCTCGCTCGGCGCGCCGCCGTTACTTGCCTGGCCGTTGTCGCCTGTGCCGGCCTCCGCGGTGGCGACTGCGCCACCATCCTCTCCGTCCTCCGACCCGGCGGCCTTGGAGTCGGACGCGCCGTCGCTCTCCGCTCTGGCGCCGTCGCTCCCTCCCTCCGACCGGGCGGCCGCCTCGTCGTCGCTCCGCGAGCTCCGCTCGCCGCCGCCTTCGCTACCGCCGTCCTGCGACGCCTCGCTCGGGTCGCCGATCCGGGCGATCAGCTCGCCGATCGAGAGCGTGTCGCCCTCGCCTGCGATGACCTCGATCAACGTGCCGTCGGTGTCGGCCTCGTAGGTCATGTTGGCCTTGTCGGTCTCGATCTCGACGAGTGGCTCGCCGCGCTTGACCTCGCCGCCCTGCTCGACGAGCCACTTGAGCACGGTGCCCTCCTCCATCGAGTCGGACAGGCGCGGCATCGTCACGTCGGTGGCCATTCGTCTCTCTCCCGTGAGGCTTCGGTCGCGGCGGGCATCACCCTTATACCCGGCTCGCGTGCGCGGGGCGGCGCGAGGGGCTCCTCGCGCGATTCCTCGACGGGGCCGGCGCCTCTCCGTAACGGGTGCAAAAGGGGGTGGAGAGCATGCGCGCTCGGGCTTAGGCGGGCATGCGACCGCGCACGCGTGAGCTGCTTGAGCAGGCCGACGAGTGGCTCGACTACGCGCGGCTCATGGTGAGCGCCGGCGGCGGCGCGAGCGCGATCTCCGGGGTAGGACCACCGCCAGCTACCGATGCACGCGACCCGACCGCGGCGACTTCGGGCAGCTCGCGCGGCCTACAGGTCGCCGAACGTCGAGAGCACCGCCTGGACGACATTCTCGGGGTGGGGGATCGCCGCCTGCTCGAGCGGCTTCGAATAGGGCATCGGCGTGTCGGCCCCGGTGACGCGCCCCACCGGCGCGTCGAGGTGGTCGAACGCCTGCTCCTGGATGAGCGCGGCGAGGTTCGCGCCGACGCCGCCGTGAGGCCACCCTTCCTCCACTATCACCGCGCGGTTGGTCTTCTTGACCGACTCGACAATCGTGTCGAGGTCGAGCGGGCGGAGGGTGCGCGGATCGATGACCTCGGCTTCGACTTCGTGCTCGGAGGCGAGCGTCTCGGCCGCCTCGGCGGCGGTCACCGCCATGCGCGATACGCCGACGATCGTCACGTCGTCGCCCTCGCGGCGGATCGCCGCCTCGCCGAAGCGCATCGGCAGCCCGTCGTCCCCGTCGTCGGGGACCTCGCCCTTCTGGCCGTAGAGCGACTCGTGCTCGATGAAGATGACCGGGTTGTCGTCACGGATCGACGCCTTGAGCAGACCCTTAGCGTCGGCCGCGGTGCTCGGCACGGCGACGAGCAGGCCGGGCACGTGCAGGTAGATGGCCTCGAGGGAGTGTGAGTGCGTCGGCCCGAGCTGGTGGCCGCCGCCCTGGGGCATGCGGATGACCATCGGCACGCCGACCTGCCCGCCGAACATGTAGCGGATGCTCGCCGCCGAGTTGATGACCTGGTCGAGCGCGAGCAGCGAGAAGTTGATCGTCATGATTTCGACGATCGGCCGCAGGCCGCCCATCGCCGCGCCGACGCCCGCGCCCACGATCGTGTTCTCGGAGATTGGCGTGTCGCGCACGCGCTTCTCGCCGAACTCCTCGAGCAGCCCCTGGGTCACCTTGAAGGCGCCCTGGAAGACGCCGATGTCCTCGCCCATGATGAAGACGTTCTCGTCGGCCTCCATTTCCTCGCGGATGGCCTGGTTGAGCGCCTCGCGGTAGCGGACCTCGGGCATCGCTCAGCCTCCGTCGCCGCGAAGGGGCCGGTCGGCGAGGGCGAGCATCAGTGGGCCCCGCCCTCCTCGTCGCGCGGCCCCGAGGACTCCTCCTCGCCCTGCTCGGGGTCAGGCCGCTTGCGACGCTCCTCGGCGTCGCCCACCTTCGCGTACGCGGCTCCCGCCTCCGCCAGCTCCTGCATAGCCGCGCTCGAGGACTCCTTGAGGTCCTCCCCCTTGTGGGTCTCGGGAGCGCGCTCGTCGACCACGTACCAGCCGCGCACCTGGTCGCCGTAGGCGTAGAGGTCGTCGTAAAGCGCGTCGAGCTCGGGGTATGGGCTCGAGTCGGCAAAGCTCACTGCGTCCTCGACGGTTCTCTGCGCCTCCTGGTCGAGGTTGTCGACCTCCTCCTGGGACATGACTTCCTCGCCGACCGCACGCTCGGAGAACGTCGTGATGGGGTCGCGGCGCTGCCACTCCTCGACCTCCTCCTTCGAGCGGTACTCCTCCGGATCGGCCATCGAATGACCGCGGAAGCGGTAGGTGACTGCCTCGACGAGCTGGGGCACGCGGTCCTCGCGCGCGGCGCGCACGGCACGGTCGATCTCGGCGCGCGTGTCGAGGACGTCCATCCCGTTGCAGCGCGCGCCCGGCACGCCGAAGCCGTCGCCGCGCTTCGAGAGGTCGGTGACCGCGGAGTGGCGCTCGATCGCCGTGCCCATCCCGAACTGGTTGTTGACGACCATGAAGACCACGGGCAGCTTCCAGAGCGCGGCGAGGTTGAGCGACTCGCCGAAGTTGCCCTGGTTGATCGCACCGTCGCCGAGCATGCAGACGGTCACGTCCTCGGTCTCTAGGTAGTCCGAGGCGAGCGCGAGCCCTACGGCCAGCGGCAAGTTCGAGCCGACGATGCCGTAGCCGCCCATGAGGCGCTTCTCGACGCTGAACAGGTGCATCGAGCCTCCGTGCCCCTTGGAGACTCCGTCCTGCCGGCCGAAGAGCTCGGCCATCACCCTGTTCGGATCGACGCCGCGGACGAGCGCCTGGCCGTGCTCGCGGTAGGTCGAGATGAGGTAGTCGGACTCGCGCATGGCGAGCGCGGCGCCGACGATCGTCGCCTCCTCGCCGATCGCGAGATGGAGGAAGCCGCCGATCTTCGCCTTCGTGTACATCTCGCCGGCCCGTTCCTCGAAGCGGCGGATGAGGAGCATCTTGCGAAGGATGTCCTCGCACGTCTCTCGGTCGGGGAGCTCGTGGTGCTCGCCAGGGTCGTGCGGAAGGCGCTCGTCGGGCGAGCGGTCCCCTTCGGCGGTCGGGGTGGTCGCGCCGTCGGACGAGGTCTCGGCCCTTTCTTCCCTCCGCGCCTTGGCCTTGGCCATCCGCGAGGCAGAGTACTCGATGCCCTCGAGCCGCGTCGGTCCTTGGACGCGCCGGGCGAGCGCCCGTCAGGTCGCGTTTGAGTTGATGGCTGCGGACGCGTCCTCGAGGGCCGAGGCGCCGGTGAAGGCACGGCCCTCGACGAGGAGCGCGGGCAGCGCCGACGCGCCGCCCGCCTTGGCTCTCGCGCTCGCCGCGCGCAGCCGCTCCTCGACCGACCGGCTCTCTACTCCCTTGAGCACGGCCCGCGGGTGAAGCTCGCACGCCGCCGCGGCGATAAGCACGTTGTCGACATTCGAGAGGTCGCGACCCGCCGCGAAGGCCTGCCGCAGGGCGGCGAGCGAGAAGGCGACCACACGTCCGGAGGCGGCGGCGAAGGTCGCGGCCCGAAGCGACAAGTCGAGGTCCGCGGGCCAGGGGTCCGCTAGCCGCGGCACCGGCAAGCCCTGCGCGCGGGCGCGCCGGGCGAGGTCGACGAGTTGCGTCTTGCTCGGCGCCCGAGGGGCGGACTCGGTCGTGGCGTGCAAGCGCACCGGCACCCAGGCGGGAACGACTGGCAGCTCATGGTTAACCCGCTCCGCCGCGAGCCAGCACTCCGGGCAGGCGAAGTCGAAGAGGAAGGTCGGCCGCGCAACCTCGGCGAGCAAGCCGCCCGCGCTCAGCCGTGGATCAGCCACCCGTCGGTGGCGCGCGCCGCCTCCATCGTCGCCTCGGAGAACGTCGGATGCGCGTGCACGACCCGCGCGACCTCGGCGAAGCCGCCCTCGAGGTCGTGGGCGACGACGAGCTCGGCGATGAGATCGGTGGCCTTCGCGCCGACCATGTGGGCGCCGAGGATCTCTCCGTACCGGCTGTCGCCCACGACCTTGATCATCCCCGTCCGCTCGCCGTAGACGGTCGGGGCGCCGACCGCACCCATCGGCACCTTGCCGACGACCACGTCGTAGCCCGCCTCGAGCGCCTGCTTCTCGGTCATCCCGAAGCTCGCGACCTGGGGATGGCAGAACGTCGCCGCGGGGATCGAGTTGTAGTCGAGCGGGTGGGTCTCGAGGCCCGCCGCGGCCTCGGCTGCGATCACGCCCTCGTCCGAGGCTTTGTGGGCGAGGGCGGGGCCGGGGACGACATCGCCGATCGCGTACACGCCCTCGACCGAGGTGCGCAGGCGCTCGTCGACCTCGATGCGCTCGTTTTCGCCGGTCTTCACGCCCGCGTCGTCGAGTCCGAGCCCCTCGATGTCGGGTGCTCTCCCCGCTGCGATCGCCAGGTACTCGAAGCGCTCGCTCTGGCCGTCGCCATAGCGCAACTCGACCCCGTCGTCGCCGACCTCGGCCGACGCGACGTCAGCCTCGGTGACGATATTCACGTTCTGCTTGCGGATCTCGCGCGCGGTTGCCTTGGCGATCTCCTCGTCCTCGAGCGGGAGGATCTGCGGGAGCGCCTCGAGCAGCGTGACCTCGGTCCCCAGGCGACCGTACGCCGAGGCGATCTCCGAGCCCGACGCGCCCGCGCCTACAACGGCGAGCTTGCCGGGCAGCTCCCGAATCGCCCAAGCGCGCTCCGTGTCGAGCACGCGCGCGCTGAACTCGAGCCCGAGCAGCGGCTTGGGGATCGAGCCCGTGGCGATGATTACCGAGCCCGTTTCGAGCTCGTCGTCGCCGACGCGGACGTTGCTCGAACTCGTAACCGCGCCGTGCCCTTCGACCACGTCGATCCCGTTGCCCTTCATGAGGCTGCCGACCCCGCCGGTGAGCGTCTTCACGACCTTGTCGCGGTGCTTGGCCGTTCCCTCGAAGTCGATTGTCGGCTCTCCGTTGAGCTTGATCCCGAAGCTCCCGGCGTCCTTGACCTCGGAGAACACGTCGGCCGCGCGCAGCACCGCCTTGGCGGGGATGCAGGCGTAGTTGAGGCAGCGGCCGCCGAGCTTGTCGCGCTCGACGATGGCGGTCTTCATCCCGACCTGCGCGGCGCGGATCGCGGCCACGTACCCACCCGGCCCGGAGCCGATCACGACGCAGTCGTATGAGGAGCTGGCCACGGCGGCGGAGACTAGCGGGGCGCCGGCGGCGCTCCCGCCGCGAGCAGCCGCTCGCGGACCTCGTCTGGCACGGGTCGGGCTCGCCCCTCCCCATAGGCGTAGCCGACGAGCACGCCGTACCCGTCGGCGACGAGCCGGCGGTCGCGATCGGCCACCATGCGGAAGTCGAGCCGCAGGCTCGAGCGGCGCAGCTCGCCCGGCTCGATGAACGTGCGCAGGCGGTCGCCGAAGAACGCCGGTGCGCGGTAGGCGATGTGACACTCGGCGAAGATCCACCCGAACTCGGAGCGCGCGGTCGGCGAGTGGTCGGGCACGAGCGTCGCCAAATAGTCGATGCGCGCCGTCTCGAAGAAGCGCAGGAACTCGACGTTGTTGAGGTGCCCCATGGCGTCGAGGTCACCGAAGCGGACGCGCTCGACGACCGAGAACGGCTCGGGCGCGGCCTCGCGCCGGGCGTCCGCGGGCCGCGCACCGTCCGCGTCGGCGTCGTCGTCAGCGCTCACCGTCGCTCCGGCATCTGGATGCGCGCCATCGCCTTGACGAGAAACCAAAAGAGGGCCCCGCCGGGCACGAGCACGACGGCGACGAACACGAGCGCCTGAAGCGCGTTCGCGCTCGTTACGACGGGAAGTGCGACGCTGATCAGGGTGAGCGCGAGCAGGACCTGAAAGGCCAGCACCGCCCAGTAGCGCGCGCGCCACATGCCCCAGGCGGTCACGAGCAGGAGCACGGAGAAGACGAGCGCGAGCACTGACGGCCGCTGGCCGCGGATGTCGAGCCCCACGAGCCACAGCCCCGCGTTGACCGCCCCGAAGAGCGCCGCGACGATGGCGCCGACCGTGACCGCGCGCGGGCGCTCGCCCTCGGCGAGCGGGGCAAGCCGCGACCGCGCGGCGGTGTTCTTAGCCTCCGAGCGCGACGGCGCGGCCTGTTCGGGAGCGCCCTCGGGCTGCGTCACAGCGGGGTCGCCCTGGGTGGCGCGCCGCCTAGCGCGCCGGCCCACCGACCGCCTCCACGGCGAGCGCCTCCCGCAGGGCGAGCGCCGCCGCGTGCGGGTCCGCGGCGTCGCGGATCGCCCGGACGACCGCGATCCGACGCGCGCCCGCCGCGGCAACCTCGGGAGCGCGGCTCGCGTCGATCCCGCCGATCGCGAAGAACGGCCGCCGGGCGGTCGCGGCCGCGTAGCGCACGAGCTCGAGCCCGACGGGCGCGAGCGCCGGCTTCGTCGCCGTCGGGTAGACCGGGCCGACGCCGAGGAGGTCGGCCTCGGAGTCGCTCGTCGCGTCGACCTGCGCCGGCGAGTGCGTCGAGATGCCGATGAGCATCTCGGGCCCGATCTGCCGGCGCACCTCGGGCAGCGGCGCGTCGTCCTGGCCGACGTGGACGCCGTCGGCGCCGCAAGCGCGGGCGAGGTCGGGACGATCGTTGACCACGAAAAGAGCGCCCCGGGCGGCGCACGCGCGCGCCAGGTGCTCGCCCGCCGCGGTCAGCTCGGCGTCGCTCGCGTGCTTGTCGCGAAGCTGCACTATGTCGACGCCGCCGTCGAGCGCCGCCTCGACGAGTGGCCATGCCGGCTCGCCCCCGAGCCGCGACTCGACCACGAGGTAGAGGCGGGCGTCCTCGAGGCGCGCCCGGCGCTCATCCCCGGTGGAAGGCGGCACGTCGACCATCGTGAGTCATCGTGACAGAGCCCCTGGGGCAGCGAGATGACCTGCGGAAGTGATTAGATGCTCACGAGAACGCCGCGTGGCAAGGGAGACGCGTTGAATCCAGTCGCACCCATAGGAATCGGGACTTCCCTCGTCCTCATCACGCTCGGAGCCATCCTCAAGTACGCGATCACCGAGGGCAACATCTGGTTCCTCGACATCCAGGCGACGGGCACCATCCTGTTGCTCGTCGGCATCCTCGGGCTCGTGATCGCGCTCGTCTACACGCTCATGCTCAATCGCCGCCGCGAGCCCGAGGTCACGCGCGAGCGCGAGTACTACGACGAGCCGACGCGCCGTCGCTACTAACCGTCCGCGGCTAGACTCCAGCTTCACGGGAGCTCGGGCGAGACCGGGCTGAGAGGGCGGCTGGGCGCCGCCGACCGTCGCACCCGATCCGGGTAATGCCGGCGCGGGAAGATCGTCGCCGACGCCTCCGTCGCCGAACGGAAGACGGGTCGGATTGGCTGGGAAGGCAAAGCGCGACGTCGTGATAGTCGGGGCCGGAGTGGTTGGCCTCGCCGCGGCGTGGCGGACGCAGCGCGCCGGGCTGCGGACGGTCGTCGTCGAGCGCGCGAACGCGGGCGCAGGCGCCTCGGGCGTGGCCGCGGGCATGCTCGCGCCGGTCACCGAGGCGGACTTCGGCGAGGATGCGGCGCTCGCCCTCAACCTCGCCGGGCGCGAGCGCTGGCCGGCGTTCGCCGCCAAGCTATCCGAGCGCTCGGGCCTCGACACGGGCTATCGCGAGAGCGGCGCGCTGACGGTCGCCGCCGACCGCGACGACGCCGAGGAGCTGCGCCGCCTTGTCGAGCTCGGGCGGGCGCTCGGCCTCGACGCGCGGCCGGTCGGCGCGCGAGAGTGCAGGCGCCTCGAGCCCGGGCTGTCCCCGCGGGTGCGGGGAGGCATCGAGGCTCCGCACGAGGCGCACGTGAACCCGGGCGCGACCGTGGCGGCGCTGCGCCATGCCTTCGTCGCCGAGGGCGGCGAGCTGCTCGAGGGCACGGCCGTCGCCGGAGTCGACGTGGGGCGCGGCGGCCGGGTGGATGGCGCGACGCTCGCGGGCGGTCGACGCCTCGCGTGCGAGACGCTCGTCGTCGCCGCCGGCGCGTGGAGCCCGGCGCTCGTCGGGCTGCCCCCCGAGACGCTCCCGCCGGTGCGGCCGGTCAAGGGGCAGATCCTCACGCTGCGCGCGCGCCCCGAGGCTGCGCCCCTCGCCCAGCGCCTCGTGCGCACGCCACGCTGCTACGCCGTCTCGCGGCCGGGAGGCCAGACCGTCGTCGGCGCCACGAGCGAGGAGCGGGGCTTCGACGTGCGCGTGACCGCGGAGGGCGTTTTCCGACTGCTCGAGGCGGCGCGTGAGGTGCTGCCCGACGTCGACGAGCTCGAGCTCGTCGAGGCGCGGGCGGGCCTGCGTCCGGTGACCCCCGACAACGCGCCTGTGGTCGGGCGGACACCGGAAGTCGAGGGACTCGTATGGGCGACGGGTCACGGGCGCAACGGCGTGCTGCTCGCTCCGATCACCGCCGACGCGGTCGCGGCGCTCGCACGCGGCGAGCAGGTCCCGGAGCCACTCGAGCGCTTCGGGCTCGAGCGCTTCGGCAAGCGCGTTCGGACCCCGGCGGCGGTGGCCGCGGCGTGACCACCGCGACCGTCCACATCGTGCTCAACGGCGAGCCGCGTGAGCTCGCGCCGGGCGCGACGGTCACGCACGCGGTCGACGCCACGGGCGCCCGCGAGCGCCGAGCCGGGCTCGCCGTCGCGGTCGACGGCGAGGTGGTCCCACGCGGCGAGTGGGAGCGCACACGACTCGCCGAGGGCCAGAGCGTCGAGGTCCTCCAGGCCGTGCAGGGCGGTGCCTGAGTGGACGAGTTCGAGATCACCGGCCGCTCGTTCGGCTCGCGGCTAATCGTCGGCACCGGCGGCTTTCGCTCGCTCGACGCGATGGCCGCGGCGATCGCCGCCTCGGGCGCCGAGCTCGCCACGGTGGCGCTCCGGCGCGTCGACCCCGCGGCTCAGGGGTCGGTGCTCGACGTCGTCCGCGACGCCGGCTGCGAGGTGCTCCCGAACACGGCAGGCTGCTTCACCGCGCGCGACGCGGTCACGACGGCCCGCCTCGCGCGCGAGGCGCTCGACACCGATTGGGTCAAGCTCGAGGTGATCGGCGACGACCGCACGCTGCTCCCCGACGCCGCCGAGCTGCTCGAAGCCGCAGAGACCCTCGTCGACGACGGCTTCACGGTCCTGCCCTACACGAGCGACGACCCGGTGCTCGCCGCACGCCTCGAGGACGCGGGCTGCGCGGCGGTTATGCCGCTCGGGTCGCCGATCGGGAGCGGCATGGGCATCGCCAATCCCTACAACCTGCGCCTCATCCTCGAGCGGGCGCGCGTGCCGGTGATCCTCGACGCGGGCATCGGCACCGCCTCGGACGCCGCCATCGCGATGGAGCTCGGGTGTGCGGGGATCCTGCTTGCGAGCGCGATCTCGCGTGCCGAGGACCCCGAGCGCATGGCGGCCGCGATGCGCCTCGCGGTCGAGGCGGGCGGTCTGGCCCGCGAGGCCGGACGTATTCCGCGGCGGCTGTACGCCGAGGCCTCGACGCCGCCCGAGGGGGTAGCGGAGCTCTCGTGACGGCGGGCGAGCTCGAGCGCTCCGAGGTCGAGGAGCTCGCAGGGCGCTGGGTCGCCGGCTGGGAGGGGAAGGGCGAGCTCGCTGGCTGCTGCACGCCCGACGTCGCCTACGAGGACCCGCTCGCGAGCGAGCCGCTTGAAGGGCTCGCGTCGCTCGTGGCACACGCCGAGCGCGTCCGCCGGGCGCTGCCCGGCCTCCGCCTCGAGCGCAGCGCCGCGCCGCTCGCCGGCGGCCCGGGCGAGGGCTTCGCGTGCCTGCCATGGCGCCTCGTCGGCACGCACCGGGGAGCCGTCGGCGAGCTGCCTCCGACCGGGCGCTTCCTCGTAGTTCACGGCGTCCACTACGTCGAGCTGTCGGGCGGCCTCGTCCGCCGCGCGCGCGGCTTCTTCGACCTCCACGGCGTCGCGGCTCAGCTCGGGCTCGTTCCCGGCCGCGGCTCGCTCGCGGAGAGCACGCTGCTCATGCTGCGAGGCTTCGGCCTGCGCCGGCTCGGCTAGGCGCTTCCGCACTCTCTCCGGCCGCCGGGGCCGCCCGCTCACTTGAGGATCAGCACACCGGTCTGGTTCGGGTGGATCGTGCAGAGGTAGTCGATCTTGCCGGGCTGCTTGAACGTGTGGGCGAAGGTCCCGCCCGGCGCGATCGTGCCTGAGCCGGACTCGGGGCCCGGGCCGCCCTGCTTGGTGACTGTGTGCGCCATGGTGTCGCTGTTCTTCCAGAGCACGGTTTCGCCCGCCTTGACCCGCGCGCGCTGCGGCAGGAACTGGACGTTGCGCATGTCGATTGTCACGGCGGCCTTGCGGCGGCTCCGCTCTTGGGTTGCGAGCCCTGCTCTGTCCTCGGTCCCCGGCGCTCGGCGTAGCAGCCCGCGGCAACGACCAGCGCCGCGGCGAGGTTGAGCAGCAGGCGGAGGCGCGGAGAG
>DAIOHA010000013.1:0-13237 GCA_036744955.1 Thermoleophilaceae bacterium
GACCACGGGATGAGGTCGAGGAAGTGGTCGGCGTGCAGGTGGGAGACGAGCACCGTGTCGACGCGCGTGTAGTCGCGAAAGCGACGCAGCTTCGAGAACACGCCGTTGCCGCAGTCGATGACGACCGCGCGGCCCTCGGCCTCGAGCAGGTAGCCCGAGCACGCGCCGCCCGCGTCCTCCCAGGAGGGAGACTTCCCGAGCACCGTGAGCCGCATGGCCCCGGCACTCTACTTCGACGGGGCCACCGGGGGGCGCTACCCGCGGTGTGAGTCGTCCCTAGCGCGGCTGCGGAAAGGCGTAAGCCGTGCGAGTGCGCTGCGTACGGAAAACGAACGACAGCTGGCGCTCGGGCTCGAGGCCGCGCTCGGCCGGCCGGAAGGTGGGGCATGAATCGCTCAGCTTGAGCGCGCACAGCATGTTCTGCTTGAAGTAGCAGTCCTCGCACGTCACGCGCCTTGCCTTCGCCATCCAAGTGCTCCCTCGTTCGGTGTTCTGAGTAGTGCCCGGCCGCGCCCCTGCTCCGGCCGCCCTGCTTCGCCGCTCCCTCGGCGGCCTGGGCGATATTTACCCATCTCGCCCCCCTGCGTCGGGCGGGTTGTCGCAAATCGCGCCTTTTCGGATTTGCTGCAAATTGCAGGTAAATAGCGACCACGCCGCACCGGCAGCCGCATCGAGCGGGTTTTCTCCGAGTCCGATGGCGCCCCAGACCGCCTCCAATCGGTCGCCCGCGTGCACTGCGTGATCCATCCCCTGTTCGCCAGGCGCGGACCGGGGTAGACCGGGGTCCATGGACCTCGTGACCGGAGCGACCGGCTACGTCGGCCGGCGCCTCATCGAGCGGCTGAGCGACGAGGGTCGCGAGGTGCGCGCGCTCGGACGCGACCCCGCGCGCGTCGAGGCACGCCCCCGAGTTGAGGCAGCGCGAGGCGACCTCGTGTCGGGCGAGGGCGTCGACGCCGCGCTCGAGGGATGCACGACGGCCTACTACCTGGTCCACTCGATGGAGGCGGGGGACGACGGCTTCGAGAGCCGCGACCGCCGCGCCGCGCGCAACTTCGTGCGCGCGGCGGAGGCGGCGGGTGTCGAGCGGGTTGTGTACCTCGGCGGGATCGTCCCCGCCGACGGGCCGCACTCCGCTCACCTGCGCTCCCGGCTCGAGGTCGAGGACATCCTGCTCGAGGGCCTGCCACGCTCGACCGCGCTACGCGCATCGATCCTCATCGGCGCGCACTCGTCGTCGTTTCGCATCCTTGTGCGGCTCGTCGAGCGCCTGCGCGTTCTGCCGTTCCCGGCCTGGCAGGCGCGGCGCACGCGGCCGATCGCCGAGCGCGACGCGATCGAGTACCTGGCGCTCACGCCGGCGCGACCCGGTGCCGAGGGCCGGTCGCTCGACATCGCCGGCCCCGATGCGCTGAGCTACGGTCAGATGATCGAGCGGATCGCCGACCTCATGGGCGTCGCGCGTGTGCCGCTGCGGCTGTCGCTGACGCAGACCCCCGCGGCGAGCGCTGTGGTCAGCGCGCTCACCGACCAGCCGCTCGAGCTCGTCCGCCCGCTGATGGAGAGCCTCGAGCACGACCTCCTGCCGCGCGGCGACGAGGCCGAGGAGATATACGGCGTGCGCCCGCTGCCCTTCGGGCGCGCGGTCGAGCGTGCCCTTGCCGAGTGGGAGCGCACCGAGGAGCTCGCCGCGCGATGAAGGTCGAGCGCGCGATTGACCTCGCGGCGCCGCGCGAGCAGGTATACGCGCTGCTGATGGATCCGAGCCGGCTCGGCGAGTGGGTGACGATCCACGAGCGCTTCGAGGAGGCGCCCGACGAGCTCGAGCAGGGCTCGCGCATGACCCAGACGCTCAAGGTGGCCGGGCAGCGCTTCACCGTGAACTGGACGGTGACCGAGGACGATCGCCCGGCTCGCGCGACGTGGGAGGGCACGGGGCCCGCGCGCACGAGCGCCCGCGTCGTCTACGACCTCGAAGAGGAGGGCGACGGCACCCGCTTCTCCTACCTCAACGAGTACGAGCTGCCGGGCGGAGCGGCGGGGCGGGTGGCCGGGCGCGCGGTCTCCGCGGCCGCCGGGCGCGAGGTCGAGCGCTCGCTCGAGCGACTCAAGGGCCTCCTCGAGGGATGACGGGCGCTCGATCGCTTGCGGCGCCCGAGCGCCGGCGCGGCGGACCAGCCGAGCGCCCCTAGGGCGAGGGGAAGACGTTCACCTCGAGCTGGGCGCGCGAACCCTTCATACCGAGCGTCTCGACGCCGCCGCGTACATACTCGCGCTCCAAGTGCTCGCCCGGCTCGAGCGTCATGTCGCCGAGGGGCCGGCCGACCCGCTTGATGAAGCGGAGTTTCACAGGGCGCTTTGTCTGATTGACGAGCCGCACCGTCGAGTCGAGCGCCACGCTCGCCTGCTGGGGCTGAAAGCGCTTGGCCGCGACCGTAATTTCGACTGTCCGGAGGTCGTCCACCGCGCGGTTGTGCACGTCGGGCCCCCGGTCCTGGCCGCCAGGCGGGTCGCGCTCCTGGACCTTCTGAGGCGTGCTGAACCCGCAGCCGACGGCCACGGCCAGCCCGAGCCCCGCGACGAGTGCCCTCGCCCTCTTCATCTCAGCTCTCCTCACCCACCTCTGCCAGCTTGTCGACGAGCTCACGGACCGCATCGGCCGACTTCCCGAGCTCCTCCCTCTCCTTGTCGTTCAGCTCAATCTCGACGATCTCCTCGATCCCCTCCGCCCCGATGCGGATCGGCACGCCCACGAACAACCCGTCGATACCGTACTCGCCTTCGCACAGCGCTGCGCAGGGCAGTATGCGCTTCTGGTCGAAGACGATCGAGTCGACCATCTCGACCACCCCGGCCGACGGCGCGTAGAAGGCCGAGCCCTTCTCGAGCAGCTTGACGATTTCAGCGCCGCCGTCGCGCGTTCGCTGGACGATCTCCTCGAGCCGGCCCGAGTCGATGCGCTGCTCGACGGGAACGCCGGCGACCGTCGTGTACGAGATGCAGGGGACCATTGTGTCGCCGTGGCCGCCGAGGACGAAGCCGTTGACGTCCTTGGCCGACACGCCGAGCTCCCACGACAAGAAGGTGCGAAAGCGAGCGGAGTCGAGCACACCCGCCATCCCGAACACGCGGCCTCGCGGGAACTTGGTCGTGTCGTAGGCGACATGACACATCGCGTCAAGCGGATTGGTCACCACGATGAGAATCGAGTCCGGCGAGCGCTCGGCGGCCTCCGCGGCGACGCTACCGACGATCTCCTTGTTCTTGGCCAGGAGGTCGTCGCGGCTCATGCCTGGCTGGCGGGCGAGGCCCGAGGTAATGATGAAGATGTCGGAGCCGGCGGTGTGCTCATAGTCGCTCGTCCCGACGAGGTTTGGCTCGTAACCGACCACCGGACCGGATTGGTTCATGTCAAGCGCCTTGCCCTGGGCGAGCCCCTCGACGATGTCGACGAGCACCACGTCGGCGTAGTCACGCTCGGCAAGGCGCTGTGCGCATGTCGCTCCCACGTTCCCCGCACCTACTACAGTTATCTTCGTACGACTCATTTACTTCAACCTTTCCCTCGGGAGTTACATGACAGACTTCTTGACACAGAAGCGCGCGGAGATCGAGCAGCGTCTCGAGGAGCTACGACCGCTCCGCGACGAGTACACGCGCCTCGAGCGCGCGAAGGCCGCGCTCGAGGGAGCGGCCGGCGGCGCGACCGGTCGCCCACGCGGGCGCCCGCGTGGCCGTTCGACCAGTGGCTCCGGCTCGCGCTCGCGGTCGACATCCTCCGGCAACGGACCCCGGCGGCGCTCCGGCGGGCGCGCCGGGGAGGCGCTCGACCTCGTGCGTCGGAACCCTGGCATCACCATCTCCGAGATGGGCGAGCGCCTCGGGATGCGCCAGCACAACTACCTCTACCGCATCATGGCCGCCCTCCAAAGCGAGGGCGCCGTCGAGAAGCAGGGACGCGGGTTCGTCGCCCGCTGAGGTGGCCATGGGCTCGCCGCCGGGCGGCTAGGCCGCGACCCGCTTTTCCATCTTCGCGATCACGGCGTCGGCGACGTCGGAGGTGCCGACCGCGCTCGGGTCGTCGCGGCTCGGCTTCATGTCGTAGGTCACCGACTCTCCCTCTCGGATCACGTCGGCGATCGCTCCCTCGAGGCGCTCGGCCGCCTCGGTCTCCTCGACGTGGTGCAGGAGCATCACCCCGGAGAGCATCAGCGCCATCGGGTTGACCTTGTTCTGGCCCTTGTACTTCGGCGCGGAGCCGTGCACCGCCTCGAACACGGCATAATCGTCGCCCACGTTCGCGCCCGGCGCCATCCCAAGTCCGCCGATCAGGCCCGCGCCGAGATCGGAGACGATGTCGCCGTAAAGGTTGGGCAACACGACGACGTCGTACTCCTCCGGTCGTGACACGAGCTGATTGCACAGGTTGTCGATGATGCGGTCCTCGAACTCGATGTCGTCGTACTCCTCGGCGACCTCGCGCGCGACGCGCAGGAACAGGCCGTCGGAGTGCTTCATGATGTTCGCCTTGTGCGCAGCGGTCACCTTTGACCTTCCGTAGGCGCGCGCGTACTCAAACGCCTCCTTGACGATGCGGCGCGTGCCGTACTCGGAGATGGCCTTGATGGTTATCCCGACGTCCTCGCGCAGCGATGTGCCCTCCGTCTCGCGGATGCACTCGCGCAGCCGATCGGTGTTTTTGTCCCCGAGCTCGAACTCGACGCCCGCGTACAGGTCCTCGTGGTTCTCACGCACGATGACGACATCGGTCTCCGGGAAGCGGGTGCGCACGCCCTCGTAGGCCTTGCACGGACGCAGGCATGCGTACAGGTCGAGCTCCTTGCGCAGCGCGACGTTGATCGAGCGGAAGCCCGAGCCGACGGGCGTGGTGACCGGGCCCTTGATCGCGAGCCCGCGCTCGCGGATCGACTCGATCACGCGGTCGGGCAGCGGGTTGCCCTCCTCCTCGTAGACGTCGGTGCCGGCGTCCTGCCAGTCCCACTCGAACTCGACGCCGGTCCCCTCGAGGACGCGCCGAACGGCCTCGGAGATCTCGGGCCCCGTCCCGTCGCCGCGGATGAAGGTCACTCGGTACGCCACGTCGCTCCTTTCGCTGCCTGTGTCTCGCCGGGCGGCGCGACGAGCGCATTATCACCCCCGAGTGCCTGCCGGTGCCCGCGCCGCCCCGCCCCGCCGCGGCCACCGAAGGCGGGCGGCGCCCTCGTACGCGTGTGCGACGATGGCCTCGATGCTCGGCGGCCGCTCGATCAAGCTCGCCAACGTCTTCGGCGTGCGCGTCGGGGTCGACCTGAGCTGGTTCGTCGTGCTCTTTCTGATCATCTGGCTGCTGTCCGACGCGTTCGGCGGGGCGTTTCCGCGCGCGGGTGGCGGACTGGCCTTCGGACTCGCGGTCCTGACCGCGCTGCTGTTCTTCGCCTCGGTCGTCGTCCACGAGCTCGGCCACGCGCTCGTGGCCCGGCACAACGGAATCTCGATCGCCGGCATCGACCTGTGGCTCTTCGGCGGGCTCGCACGCATGCGCAGCGACGCGCGGTCGGCCGGCGCCGACTTCCGGGTGGCCGCGGCGGGGCCGCTCGCCACGCTCGTCGTCGTACTCGTGTGCGCCGGCGCCGGCGTGCTCGTGGCGGGCGGCGGAGCGGCCTTCCTCGACGCCCTCCGCCTCGCTCCTGGCCCCGCGACGGCCGCGAGCGCCGCCGCCGTCGTGCTCGGCTACCTGACCTCGATCAACGTGCTGCTGCTCGTCTTCAACCTCCTGCCCGGACTGCCGCTCGACGGCGGGCGGATCGCGCGCTCGATCGCCTGGAAGGTCACAGGCGACCGCGCCCGCGCCACGCGGATCGCCGCGGCGCTCGGGCGCGGGTTCGCGATCCTCCTCGTCGGCCTCGGCGTGTTCGCGATCCTCACGGGCAACCTGACCGCGGGGATCTGGTCGATCTTGATCGGGTACTTCATGTTCCAGGCCGCGCGCGCCGCGGTCGCGCAGTCCGAGCTCACCGCGGGCATCGAGCGGCTTGAGGTCCGAGACGTGATGGACGCTGAGCCCGTCGCCGTCCCCGCCGACTCCTCGCTCGAACGCGCCTACGAGGAGAACTTCCTGCGCTACGGGTGGCCGTGGTTCCCGGTCGTCGACGCGAGCGGGCGCTTCGCCGGCCTGCTCGCCCGCGAGGACGTCGAGCGCGTGGCCGAGAGCGAACGCGGCACGCGCCGCGTCGGTGAGCTCGTCAGCCCGGGGTCGGGCGAGGCCTTCCGGGTGCGCACGGACGACCCGCTCGAGGCCCTGCTCGGCTCGGAGGCGCTGCGCCGGCTCGGCGCGGTGATCGCCGTCGACCGCGAGGGCGTGCTCCGCGGCGTGCTCACCCTCGAGCACCTGAAGCGGGCGTTGCGGCCGGCGGGCTGACGCGAGGCCCGCCCGAGGCGATCCCCCGCGGCCGCCCCGGCGTACTTCGAATGCGGCCGCAACGACGCTCCCGTAGACTTCCCGCCCGCCGGGCCGGAGGCGCCCGGCCGGTCCCGAGACATCCATGCCCCAGCACGACGTTCTAGTCATCGGAGCCGGCCTCGCCGGGATGCGCGCCGCGCTCGCCGCGGCCGACGGCGGGGCCACGGTGGGGGTCATCTCCAAGACGCACCCGGTCCGCTCGCACTCGAACGCAGCGCAAGGCGGCATCAACGCGGCTCTCGCCCCGGACGACTCGTGGGAGTCGCACGCCTTCGACACCGTCAAGGGCTCGGACTACCTCGGCGACCAGGACGCGATCGAGATCATGTGTCGTGAGGCTCCCGAGGAGATCCTCCACCTCGAGCACCTCGGCGTCACCTTCCATCGCAACGACGAGGGCAAGCTCGGCACGCGCGCCTTCGGCGGCGCCTCGGCGGCGCGCACCTACTACGTCGCCGACATCACGGGCCAGGCGATCCTCCACGTGCTCTACGAGCAGCTCATGAAGCACGACGAGGTCTACCGCTACGAAGAGTACTTCGTGACCGCGCTCGTGCAGGACGACTCCGGCCACGTGGCGGGCGCGGTCACGCGCAACCTGCGCGACGGCACGATGCAGCTCTTCAGCGCCAAGAAGGTGATCCTGTGCACGGGCGGCAACGGGCAGATCTACAACCCGACCACGAACGCCCTGATTTGCACCGGCGACGGCATCGCGCTCGCCTACCGCCTGGGCGCGCCGCTCATGGACATGGAGATGGTGCAGTACCACCCGACGACGCTCGCGGGGAACGGTCTGCTCATCACCGAGGGCTCGCGCGGCGAGGGCGCCCACCTGCTGAACGCCGAGGGCGAACGCTTCATGGAGAAGTACGCCCCCAACAAGATGGAGCTCGCCTCGCGCGACGTCGTCTCGCGCGCCGAGCAGACCGAGATCGACGAGGGGCGCGGCTTCGACGACGGCACTGTCCATCTCGACATCACCGTGGTGCCGCGCAAGCGCATCCACGAGGCCCTGCGCGAGATCGTGATGATCGCGCGCGACTTCGCGGGCGTCGACATCACCCAGGAGCCGGTCCCGATCAAGCCTGGCAACCACTACATCATGGGGGGCATCAAGACCGACAACGAGGGCGAGACGACGATCCCCGGCCTGTACGCGGCCGGCGAGACGGCGTGCGTCTCGGTCCACGGCGGCAACCGCCTCGGTGCAAACTCGCTGCTCGACACGCTGATCTTCGGGCGCCGGGCGGGCGCCCACGCCGCGCGCGGGGCGAAGGCAATGGCCATGCCCACCGCCGCCCACGCTCAGCTCGAGGACGAAGAGCGCAAGATCAACGAGATCGTGCGCCGCGACAAGACGGGCCGCCGCGTGTCGGAGCTCCGCGCCGAGCTCGGCCACATCATGGACAAGCGCGTCGCCGTCTTCCGCGACGAGGAGGGGCTTAGGGAGGCGCACGAGGTCGTCAAGCGCCTCCAGGAGGAGTCGAAGAGCGTCGCGGTCGACGACAAGGGCTCGATCTTCAACCAGGACGTGCTCCAGGCGATCGAGCTCGGCTTCATGCTCGACAACGCTGAGGCGGTCGTCATGGGCGCGCTCGAGCGCAAGGAGAGCCGCGGGGCCCAGTACCGGACCGACTTCCCCGAGCGCAACGACGACGAGTGGCTCAAGCACATCACCGTCACGCTCGACGGCGCCGACGACGAGGCGCCTATGCTCGAGTACGCCGAGGTCACGATGACCCAGTGGCAGCCCGAAGAGCGGAGCTACTAGGGTGAGCGAGATGAGCACCTTCGCGCTCAAGGTCCGCCGCTACGACCCCGAGTCGGCGGAGCCCGCGTATTGGCAGGACATGGACGTTGAGCTCCCGCCCGAGCGCTCTGTGCTCGACGCGATCCTCAAGTTCAAGGCGGAGCACGACAACTCGCTGGCCATCCGCTGCTCGTGCCAAGCCGCGATCTGCGGCTCGTGCGGCGTGCGCATCAACGGCCAGTCGAAGCTCGCCTGCAACACGAAGCTCGGCGAGGCGAGCGAGGAGGAGCGCTCTGCCGACGGCACGATCGTCGTTGAGCCGATGGGCAACATGCCCGTGCTCAAGGATTTGATCGTGGACATGGACGCGGTGCACTGGAAGAAGGTGCAGCGTGTCGTGCCGTGGCTTCTGACCGAGGGCGACCCGCCCGAGCGCGAGTACATCGTGCCGCCCGAGTCGATGATCGACGTGACCCAGTCGATGGCCTGCATCCACTGCGGCGCCTGCGTGTCGGCTTGCCTGTCGATGGAGGTCGACCCCGAGTTCATCGGGCCCGCCGCGCTCGCCAAGGCCTACCGCTTTGTCGGCGACCCGCGCGACTCGCAGACCGAAGAGCGGTTGCGCGACCTAGCCGAGGACCCGCACGGCATCTATGACTGCACGCACTGCTTCGCCTGCATCGAGGTGTGCCCCAAGGGCGTCGCCCCGATGAGCCAGATCATGCGCCTGCGCCGCCGCGCCACCGGCGACTACGACATCAAGGACGGCAACAACGGCTATGGCCACGAGAAGGCTTTCGTTGACCTCGTCGAGCGCTACGGCACCCTGCACGAGTCACAGCTGCTGCCGCGCTCGTTCGGCGACGGGTCGCTCATCAAGAGCCAGGTGAAGCCCGACTCGCTCAAGCAGCTCGCCGAGTCGTTCCCCACCGTAGTCCACGGGCTTCGGTCCGGCAAGGTCTCGCCGGTCAAGGCGATCTTCCACAAGAAGCTCGCCGACCAGGACCAGGTCCGGCGCATCTACGAGGAGGTCGAGTCGCGCGACGAGCGCGTAGAGCTCAACATGTACATCGTCGGCGAGGAGGCCGAGAAGGACGAGGACCCCGAGGGCGCGGGGAACGAGGCCGCCGAGGGGAACGCGTCGTGAAGGTCGCGTACTGGCCCGGCTGCGTCTCGCGCGGGTTCACCCCGGAGCTACATGGCTCGATGGCCGCCGTCGCCCCCAAGCTTGACCTCGAGCTCGTCGAGCTCGACCGCGCCAACTGCTGCGGCGCCGGGGTGATCGCCGAGCACAATCAGGAGCTCGTCGACACCCTCAACGCGCGCACCTTCGCGATGGCTCAGCAGACGGGTGTCGGCATGATGAACATCTGCTCGACGTGCCAGGGGGCGCAGTCGGAGTGCCAGGAGCGCCTCGACGCCGACCCCGACTACCGGGCGATGATCAACTCGCACCTCGAGCCCGAGGGCCTGCGCTACGAGCGCGGGGGACGCGAGTGGACGAACAAGAACCTGCTATGGCTGCTCGTCGAGGACATTGGGCTGGACGCACTCCGATCAAAGGTCGTGCGCCCGCTCGAGGGCCTGCGCGTCGCGCCCTTCTACGGGTGCTACATCGTGCGCCCGACCCACCGGCTCGGCTATGACGAGTTCCCGAACCGCGACTTCTACCTCGACTGGGTGATCGAGGCGCTCGGCGGGACCTCGGTCGAGTACGCCGGCAGCCACAAGTGCTGCGGTTTCCCGGTCATCACGATGGCGCGCACGACCTCGCTGCGCCAGGCGGGCCGCCACCTGGCCGACGCGATCGACGCGGGCGGCGACTGCCTCGTGACGCCGTGTCCACTCTGCCACCTGAACCTCGACCTCCAGCAGCCGGATGCTGCCAAGTACGTCGAGCGCGAGCTCGACATCCCCGTGCTCCACCTGCCCCAGCTCCTGGGCCTGGCGCTCGGTCTCGAGCCCAAGGAGCTCGGGATGGACAAGCACGTCGTCAAGACGCGCGACGTCCAGCGCAAGGTCGCGGAGCTCGCGGCGGCCTAGCGCCGACCGGCGGACCGCCGCGGGCACGCCGCTCGGGAGGTCGCGTGGAGGAGTTCTCGACGCTGACCTACGCGGTGACCGGGCGGGTCGCCCGCATCACCCTCAACCGCCCGGAGCGTGGAAACGGCATTACGCTCGAGATGCCGCGCGAGCTCGAGGCGTGCGTGGAACGCGCCGACCTCGACCCGGCGGTGCACGTGATCGCGCTGGCCGGTAACGGCAAGGGCTTTTGCGGCGGGTACGACCTCGTGGCCTCGGCCGAGGGCCGCATGGCGGGCGTCGGCGGCGAGGACGCGGAGCCGCCGGCGGGCTCGCCGCTCGACCCGGCCGTCCAGATGCTCAACCACGACCCGTCCGGGACTTGGGACCCGATGGTCGACTACGCGATGATGAGCCGCAACGTCCGCGGCTTCATGAGCCTGTTCCGGGCCGACAAGCCTGTGCTCTGCAAGGTGCACGGCTTCTGCGTGGCGGGCGGCACCGACATGGCGCTTTGCTCGGACTTGCTGGTGATCGCCAAGGACGCGCGCATCGGGTACCCACCGGCCCGCGTGTGGGGCGTGCCCACGACGGCCCTGTGGGCCCACCGGCTCGGCCCCCAGCGGGCGAAGCGCCTGCTCTTCACGGGCGACCTCATCACCGGCCGCGAGGCGCTCGAGTGGGGCCTCGCCATCGAGGCGCCGCCTGCGGAGGACCTCGACACGCGCTTCGAGGCGCTGCTCGAGCGGATCGCCCTGACACCGGTGAACCAGCTCCAGATGATGAAGCTGATGGTCAACCAGGCCGCGTGGACCCAAGGCCTCGCGGCGACGCAGACGCTCGGGACCGTGTTCGACGGAATCGCGCGCCACACGCGCGAGGGCTACGCCTTCCAGGCCCGCGCTGCCGAGGCCGGCTTCAAGGCCGCCGTGCGCGAGCGCGACGAGCCCTACGGGGAGTAGCGAGCGTCGTCGCTGGGCGCAGCCCCGGCACTAGCCGTTCGCCGGTTCAGGAGCGCGAGCCCCGCCGTAGCCGCGCGAGCGGCCCGCGGCGCCCTCCGTCGACCTCCCCGGTCTGACCGTCGCGGTCTCCGTCGGGCGCGCCGTCGGGGGCGAGACCGGCGCCGCTGGGATGCTCTCCGGCCGGCCCGGCGCCGTCGCCGGTGATCTGCTTGGACGCGCCGTCGCGGCCGAAGGTGTGCGCGAGCGCGCGCCCCGCGCCGTCGAAGGTCGCGAAGACGGCGGGCACGATCACGAGCGTGAGCAGGGTGGCAGTGAGCAGCCCGCCTATGACTACCGCCCCGAGCGACTGGGAGATAATCCCGCCCTCGCCCGAGAAACCGGCCGCGAGCGGCAGCAGCGCCGCGATCGTCGCGAGCGCCGTCATCAGGACTGGCCGCACGCGCAGCTTGGCCGCGGTGACGAGCGCCTCGTCGCGCGCGACACCGGCGCGGCGGCTTCGGAGCGCCGTGTCGACGAGCAGGATCGAGTTCGCCACCACGATGCCGATGAGCAGGAGCTGACCGATCATCGCCGGCAGGCCGAGCGCCGCGTCGGTCACGTACAGCGCGAGCAGGCTGCCGATCGAGGAGAACAGCACGGGCGCGAGGATCGTCACGGGCTGGCTCGTGGAGCCGAAGAAGATCACGAGCACGAGGTAGACGAGGACGATCGCCGCGAGGATTGCTAGCCCGAGGTCGGAGAACATCTGGTTGATGAACTCCTGGTCGCCTCCGAGCTCGACGCGGGCGTTGGTCAGGTCGAGCTCGTCAACGTCGCGCTGGATGCTCTGGTTGATGGCGTTGACGTCGGCGCCGAGGATGCGCGCGTTGACGCGCACGGCGGGCTCGCCGTCGACGCGCGAGCGCGTGCCGGGCGCCCGCTGCCGCTTGACCTGGCCGACGTCACCGACCTTGCCGCGCGGGCGAGCGCTCGGCGCGCCGGGTGCACCCGCCCCGAGAGCGGCAACCGGCGCGCCCGTAGGCCCGCCGGCGCCCGGAGAAGCGCCCGCTGCGCCCGCGCCACTAGGTGCACCGCCCGCGGCCGCTGCGCCGGCGCCCGCGGCAGCGGCGCCCGCACCCTGACCCCCGGTGCCCGCGCCGGCGCCCTCTACGCCCGCGGCAGCCGCACCGGCGCCGGCGCCCGAGGCGCCCACGGCCGCCGCCGCACCGCCACCGCTCCCGCCCGCCGTCTGCGACGCCGCTCCGCCCGTCCCTTCCGCATCGCGTGCAGACGCGCCGCCGGATCCGCCGCCGTCGGTCTGCCGCCCGCGTGCGCGTCCGCGCTTGCCCGCTCTGCCCCGGACGACTTGAGGGCTTTCTCCACGGCGGATAATTGCCTCCGTCGAGGTCTGGGAGTCGAGCGGAAGGCGTGCGGCGGCGGAGGGGGTCTCCGCCTCGGAGTCGTCGCGCGGACCGACGCAGTCGGGGTCGTCGCCGAAGTCGGTGCGTCCGTCGCGGTCGTTGTCGCGCCCGTCGGAGCAGCGCGGCGGGTCGGCCGGCGCCTCCGAGGTGTCGCGCTCCGAGGTGCAGTTGGGGTCGGCGGGGAAGTCGGTGCGCGCGTCGGAGTCGTCGTCTACGCCGTTCGAGCAGTGCGGCCTCCGCGTCGGCGCCGCTTCCCCGGACCCCGGTCGCTCGCTGGGGGGTCGGCCGCCCGGGAGTCGGCCGCCCTGCGGCGGTCTGCCCGGAGGTGCTCCACGCGGCGGCGCCCCGCCGCGTGGGACCGTGCCCGCAGGCATCCCGCCCGGCGGCGGCGCGCCCGCCTGACCACCCTGCGGAGGGACGCCCGCCGCCGCGGCGTCGCTCGCTCGCGGTCCGAGCGGCACCTCCTCGAGCGCTTCGGCGTCCTTTAGCAGCGAGCTGGGCGCGCGGACCACGACCGGGGTGTCGTCGTCGCCCACGGTACCCGCGGGCACCGACGCTACGACCGCGGCGAGCGCCTCGCTCGCCCGGCGCTGGTCCTCGGTGCCCCGCTCGTCCTCGTCGACCTCGAGCACCAACTGCG
>DAIOHA010000014.1:0-1784 GCA_036744955.1 Thermoleophilaceae bacterium
GCGGTGGTGGCGGCGCTCGACTGAGTCGCGCGCGGGGCGGCAGGGACCGTCTCGTCCGTTCCCTGTCGTGCGAGCGACTCAGGTGGGTCGAGGCGCCGGATCGCGCTCTCCGACCTCGCGCCCGTTCACCCGAACGCGGCCACCTCGCGGCGGCGGAGGCGTCAGGCGCCGGCGCGCCGCGATGGTCAAGGCGAGCGCGCGGCGGCGGGCGGGTCCGCTCGGGAGGTGTGTAACGGCGGCGGTCTCCATCGTCAGCATCATCTCCTCGGGCGGCGCGGGCTCGCGACAGCTGGGCGGGCCACGCCGGCCTTAACTCGGTTCTTTCTCGTTGACGCCGAGCCTACGGGCGCCTCGCCGCACGAGGTGAAGAAGGCGTGAAAGGCCTCGGGCTCGCTCAGCAACCGTGTCGACGGCGCAGAACCTCCTCCATGCGCTCGACGGCCTCCCCGACGGCGTGGCGCCCGCCCTCCGGCGGATCGCCGTCGAGCGCGGCGGCCGCCGCGCGGACCACGGCCTCGCGCCGCTCGCGCACCGCGGCTAGCGCGCCCTCCACGGCGGCTTCGCCCGCGAGCTCGGCGAGCATCGCCTCGAGGGCGACACGCGCCTCGAGTGCGGCCTCGCGCGGGCGCTCGGCGTCGACGTCGCCCCGCGCCCGCAGGACGAGCTCCTCGCAGATCAGGATCTGCTCACGACCGGCGAGCACCGCCGCGAGCCGCTGCTGCGGACCCTCGCGCTCGGGACGGCGCGTCCGCCGGGGCGCGGTCGCCGGGAGCTCAACGGCCTCCGCGAAGCGCCCCTCGGCGAGCGAGGCGCCGTCGCCGAAGCCGACGCGACGGGCCAAGGCCCACGACTGGCTGACCTCGCCGACGTAGGGATCGCCGACGGCGGCGCGGTGGGCGCGAAGAACGCGGTTCAGCGCCCGCATCCCCTCCTCGACTCGCCGCGCGAGCTCGTCGTCGTCAAGCCGCAGCCGTGCGAGCCATGACTCGGCCGTCGTCTCGTCCGCGAAGGCCTTCGCTTCGACGAGCGTGACGAGCGTGGTCGGGACTCGGGCCGGAGCCGCCGCGTCGACCGCTCGCCCGCGCCCGCGCCCGCGCCGACGGAGGCGTCCGCGCGCTACGCGCTCCCCCTCGCCGGTCGCGACCACCAGTACCCGCTCGGGCGCCGCCTCCTCCGAGCGCCGCACCAGGTAGCGACCCTCGCGCGGGCCCAGGGGGAACCCGAACTCGAGCTGGACGAAGGCGAACGGCCCGGTCGGGCCGCCTCCGGCGCCCGGCTCGGTCACCTCGCGAGAGTTAGTCGCCGCGGTGCGAGCGACTCGCCCGGGACGGCAGCGCGTACTTCGAAGGCTTCTTGCCGACGGCCGGGTTGTCGATCTCGCCGAGCCGGTCGATCAGCTTGAACCAGTCTCGGCGCTTGATGACCGCGCCGCGCACGCCGCCGGGACCCTCGCGGCCGGCTGCGGGGTAGCCGATGTGCAGGTGGTCGGCATGGTCGGCCATCTTGATCGTCGGCCCACCGATGTCGAACAGCGAGATGAGCTGCTGCGGCTTCATCGTGCCCTGGAGCATCCTTAGCCGCTTGATCGCCTGGTATCTCGCTCCCTCGAGGCCCCGCTTCGGGGCGATAAGAGTTGGGAGCAAGGTAGCAGAGGCTCCCGCACGCGAGGCACGCTACTTGGTAATGAGGGGATCTGCAACAGGGAACCGTCGGGTCGCGAGAACTTGTGCACGCTAAGTCCGACTCACGGTATCGGCAGCGAGAGCGGGTTCTCCACCCCTCCG
>DAIOHA010000014.1:1884-13208 GCA_036744955.1 Thermoleophilaceae bacterium
GCATGGGCGCGACGCTACCGCCCGCAGGAAGCCCGAGGCGCATGGGGTGCACGAGCGCGCCCGTCCATAAGTGGCCCGCGCAACGGTAGGTACCCTCAACTAAAGCTTATGTCGGCATTTAGCCGCGCGAGCACCTCCCGCCGCTCCGCTACGCTCGGCGCGATGGCCTCCGGTAGCGAAGAGGAGAGGCGACTCGTCGATCGCCTCTCGCGCCAGAGCGAGGAGGCGCTCGGGCGGGTCGCCGAGGAGCTGGCCGGCAACCCGATGGTGGCCGGTGCGCTGTCGCGCGCCTTCTCCGCACGCGAGAAGGCCGCTCAGGCCCAGGAGGCGGCGATGGGGGCCCTCGGCATTCCCTCCGCCGCCGACGTCGAGCGCCTGACGCGTCGGTTGCGCTCGGTCTCTCAGCGCCTCGAGGGAGTCGAGGACGCGCTCGATCGCGTCGAGGGCCGGCTCGAGGCGGCCGCCTCGGCGCCCAACGACGACCGGGAAGCCGACGGTCGCGCCGAGGGACGACTCGACGAGATCGCGCGCGACCTCGCAGCCCTGCGCGAAGCGCTCATTCCCGCCACGGAGCTCCCTCCGCGCAGCCAGGAGCGCCTCACGGTCGGGCAGGCGGCCGGGGCGGGGCGGGCCACTCGCTCGGGCGCGGGCGGGCCGCGGCGCGCGCAGCGTTCCTAGAGGAGGGCCGCCACCGCAACCGCGCCGAGCCTGAGGCCGGCGGCCTCGAGCTCCTCGCGGCCGATCCGCTCGCGGTGGGCGATCGCTGCGCCGGGGCCACCTGCATTCAGCAGGTCGGAGACGGCCAGCAGCGAGGCGGCGCGCACGCCGCGGAGCTCGGAGAGGCGAAGCAGCGTCGCGGTCTCCATCTCGACCGCGAGCGCCCCGCGCGCCCGCCAGCCCGAGGCGACCCCCGCCCGGTCGTCGTAGAACAGGTCGTGGCTCACGACCGTGCCGCTTCGGCCTGCGCCCGCCTTCATCAGCGCGGCGGTCAGCTCGCGGTCGGCCTCGACGGTTCCCCGGGCGCCGAGTGCGTGGCTCGCACCGTCGGCAGGCAGCGCCGCGCTCGCGACGAGCAGGTCGCCGAGCGCTAGGTCAGGGTCGAGGGCTCCACACGTCCCGATGCGGACGAGGGTCCGCGCGCCGAGCGCGATGAGCTCCTCGACGACGATCGCGGCGCTTGGCCCGCCCATGCCCGTGGCCTGGACCGATAGCGGCTCGCCGTCGTTGGCGGTGCCCGTGTAGCCCCACAGACCGCGGTGATGGTTGAGCATGCGCGGCCGCTCGAGCACGTGCTGGGCCACCCCGAGCGCGCGGTGCGGATCGCCGGGCAGGAGCACCCGCTCGGCCAGGGGCGCCGCCAGCTTGAGGTGGATGGGCGCGGGCGTCCCGGCCTCGGGCACCGCGGGGACGATATGGGACACTCTCGAGCCCATGGCGAGGCGGCGGCCGATCACCCAGGAGATGCCCGACGCGGTGCGCGAGGCGGTCGACCGCACCGTGCAGGCGACCATCGGCTCCGCTCAGCAGGGTCGCGGGCGCGCCCAGGACGCGGTCGACGAGCTCGTCCGCACGGCTGAGGCCGGCGCGGGCGCGGTCCGCGAGCGCGTGCGCACGGCCGAGGCGGGCGCGGGCGCGGTGCGAGAGCGCGTGCGCGGAGCGCTCGGCGACCGGCGGCCGGCCACGAGCGAGGACCTGCGCGAGCTGCGCCGGGAGCTCGAGAAGATCGGCCGCCGGCTCGGCGCCATCGAGCTGCGCCTCAACGCGGGCGGCGCCAAGGGCGCCGGCGGCAAGCGGGGCCCGGGCCGCTCGGCGGTCGCGGGGGCGGGCACCGCGAGCCGCGTCGGCGGCGCGAAGGGCAAGGGCGGCACGGGCGGGCGTCGCGCCAGTAAGGCCAAGGGCGAAGGCGCCTCGGGGCGCGGCGGAGCAGCACGCGGCCGCGGCTCGGGCGGCGCGCGCGGCGCGTCCTAGCCGGCCCGCATGGCGGGTCGTCGCGTCCTCCTGACCGGGGTGTCGAGCTACCTCGGGACGGAGATCGCCCGTAGTCTCGCCGTCGATCCCGAGATCGAATACGTCGCCGGCCTCGACGAGCGCCCACCGCGCACGCGCCTCGAGGGCGTCGACTTCATCGAGGTCGACATCCGCTCTTCTGCGCTCACGGAGATCGTCTCCCGCGCGCGTGTCGACACCGTGATCCACAACAAGATCGTGCGCCGGCCGGGGCCGGGGACGTCCGCGCGCGCGATGCACGACGTCAACGTGATCGGAACGCTCCAGGTCGTGGCCGCGTGTGAGCGCGCCGGGAGCGTGCGTGCGATCGTCGTCCGCGGGTCGGCGGGCATCTACGGCGCCGAGCCCGAGGCGCCGCAATTCTTCACGGAGGAGCTCGCACGCCTGTACCCGCTGCGCACGCGCTTCCAGCGCGACGTCGGCGAGATCGAGAGCCTTTTCGACGCGTTCGCCCGGCGCAACCGCGACGTCGTCTGCACGATGCTCCGCTACCAGCCCGCGATCGGTCCGACGCTCGACACGCAGATCACGCGCTACCTGTCGTTGCCGCTCGTGCCCACGCCGCTCGGCTACGACCCGCGCATCCAGCTGGTCCACGAGCGCGACGCCGTCGACGCGACGCTCGCCGCCGTCCGGAACCCGGTGCGGGGAGCGGTCAACGTTGCCGGGCCCGGCACGATCGGGCTCGCGCGCCTGCTGCGGCGCGCGGGGCGGACGGCGCTTCCCGTCCCGCGACCGCTGTTCGCTACGACGACCGTTGCCGCGCGGCGGCTCGGGCTCGCCAACATCTCGCCCGACCTGCGGCGGCTGCTGCTCTACGGCCGCGCGGTCGACACGACTCGCCTCACCGAAGAGGTCGGCTACCGACCGCGCTTCTCCACTCCCGAGGCGGTCGAGGATTGGGTGCGCAGTCGCGGCGGGAGGCGAATCGCCTCGGCGGTGGGCGAGCTGCTCCCGGGCCGGTGACCACGGCGGGCGGCGAGCGCGCAGCCGGGACGGGCCGCAGGGGCCCGGGCGCCCTGCCGCTGCGCCCGGCGGTCTTCTTCCTGCGCAGCCTGCGCCGGGGCCTCGCCCGCGGGGCGAGTCCGCTCGAGGCGCTCGCCGGCACCGCGGCGAGCCTGCCCGCCGAGGCGCGCGACGCCTTCGACTCCGCCCTGCGCCGGCTCGAGGGCGACTTCCCCGAGGACGAGTGGGGCTTCGACGAGGGTTTCGCCGAGGCCGTCTACCCGCTGCTCGAGCTCATGTACGAGCGTTGGTGGCGCGTCAAGGCCGTGGGAGTGCCGAACGTGCCCGGTCACGGGCGCGCGCTGCTCGTCGCCAACCACGCCGGCGTCTTGCCCTGGGACGCGGCGATGATTGGCACGGCGATCCTGCGCGAGCACCCGCTGCCGCGCTTCGCGCGCTTCCTCGTCCTGCACTGGGCGTTCGAGCTCCCGTGGCTGTCGGTCGCCGTCCGCAAGCTCGGCGGCGCGGTAGCCTCGCCGTTCAACGCCATCCGGCTGCTCGAGGAGGAACACCTCGTGACGGTCTTTCCCGAGGGTGAGCGCGGGATCGGCAAGAGCTGGTCCGAGCGCTACCGGCTCCAGCGCTTCGGCCGCGGCGGCTTCGTCGAGATCGCACTGCGCACGGGAGCGCCGATCGTGCCCGTCGCGGTCGTCGGGAGCGAGGAGATCTATCCCAAGCTCGCCGACATCCGGCCGCTCGCGCGCGTGATGGGCACGCCGTACTTCCCGATCACGCCGACGTTCCCCGCGCTCGGCCCGCTCGGCGCGGTGCCGCTGCCCTCACGCTGGCGGATCGAGTTCGGCGAGCCGATCGAGACGGCCTCCTACGGTCCCGAGGCGGCCGAGGATCGCCGGCTCGTGCTCGAGCTGTCCGAGCAAGTGCGCGAGACGGTTCAGCAGCGGCTGCTCGAGGGAGTCTTCGAACGCGGATCGCCCTTCGTGTAGGCGCGCGGGTGGTCCACGCGGAGCCCCGAAGCGGTTAGGGTGCGCGCGTGAGCAAGTTCCGCTCGGCGAGCGAGTTCCGCGAGGTCCTCGACCAGACCTTCGAGATAATGAGCACGGACGAGGAGATGGGTCCGGCGCTACGCGACGCCGAGACGCCACAGCGCTTCGAGTTCCCCGACCTCGACCTCGTGGTCAACGTCACCTTCGCCCCCGAGGTGCGCGACGGTCAGCACCTGCGCTGGGAGTGGAGCGACGAGGTCGACTGGGACCCCGAGGTCGGCATGAAGATGGACTCCGACGTGGCGAACCGCTACTTCCAGGACAAGGAGAACATCGCGCTGGCCATCGCCCGGCGGCGGATCAAGACGTCGGGCAACGTGAAGAAGGCGCTCGTGCTCCTGCCGATCGTGAAGCCCGTCTTCCCGCGCTACCGCGCACTCGTCGAGGAGAGCTACCCGCACCTCGTGGAGTAGGCCGCGTCGCCGCGTCGCCGCGCCGCCCCCGGAACGCGCTGTGACAGACTCGCCAGGTGGCTGAGACCCGCCTCGACGACCGCCTGCCCTCGGCGCTCACATGGACCGTCGACGAGGCGATGGAGCGCTCCTCGCACGCGCTCGTGGAGAGCGGACGCGTGTGGCTCGTCGACCCGGTGGCCGACCCCCGAGCGCTCGAGGCCGCTGAGGCGCTCGGGCGCGTGACGGCGGTGGTCCAGCTCCTCGACCGCCATCCGCGCGACTGCAAGGGCCTCGCCGCGCGCTACGAGGTCCCGCACCTGCGCCTACCCGAGCACCTGCCCTCCACGCCGTTCGAGGTCAAGCATGTGACCTGGGTTCCCGGCTGGCGCGAGGTCGCGCTGTGGTGGCCCGAGCACGAGGCGCTCGTCGTGCCCGAGGCGGTGGGCACGGCCTCCTACTTCGCGGTCGGCGGGGCGCCCCTGGGCCTCCATCCCTTTCTGCGTCCGCGACCGCCGCGCGGGCTCGCCGAGCTCGCGCCTCGGCACGTCCTTCCCGGGCACGGGCCGGCGCTGCACGACGACGCCGCACCCGCTCTCCGTGAGGCGCTCGCGCGGGGCCGGCGCGACATCCCGCGCGCCGCGCTCGCCGGCGTGAAGGCGTTCTCGCCGCGCCGCGGCTGAGCGCCCGCCGCCCGCGACGGCGGCGCCGCGTGACGCGCCTAGAAGTGAACCCCTCGCATCAGATAGGCCATGGCGATCGCCTCGGTCGACATCTCCTCGTCCCCCGCCGCGCCGTCGCCCTCGGTCGCGGCCTGCGGGCCCTGGCCGTCGCCGCGCGCGGCCTTTGAGTCGGGAAAGATCTTGTAGGCGGTGTTGAGCACGATGTCGACCGTCTTCGGCGACAGCGCGTACATGACCTCACCGAAGATTCCCAGTCGGCTCCCCATGCGCTTCGGCCGGTCGATGATCCCGTCGCAGATCATCGTCGCCGCCTCGTCGGGGGTCATCGTCGGGAACGCGTCGTAGATCTTGGTCGGGGCGATCATCGGCGTCTTCACGAGCGGCATGTAGACCGTCGTGACGCTCACGCCGTCGCCCACCACCTCCGGGGCGACGCAACGCGAGAACGCGTCGAGCGCGGCCTTCGACGCGACGTAGGCCGAGAAGCGCGGCGTGTTCGTCTGCACGCCGATGCTCGAGACGTTGAGGATGTGGCCGTCGCGGCGCTCGCGCATGCCCGGCAGGAAGGCGAGGATGAGCTTGAGCGCGCCGAAGTAGTTGAGGCGCATCGTGCGCTCGAAGTCGTGGAAGCGGTCGTAGGAGGCGGCTACCGAGCGGCGGATGGAGCGGCCGGCGTTGTTGACGAGCACGTCGACGCCGTCGCGCTCGGCGAGGATCTCGTGCGCCACGCGATCGATCTCGTCGAGGTCCGCGAGGTCGGCGGGGTGGACGTGCGCCGTACCGCCGCGGTCCTCGATCTCGCCCGCCACCTCCTCGAGCTTCTCGCGCGTGCGCGAGACGAGGATCACCTGCGCGCCCGCCTCGCCGAGCTTGAGCGCGACCTCGCGCCCGATCCCGCTCGACGCGCCCGTGACCACGATCCGCTTGTCGCGCACCGAGCGCGACAGCGAGCGCTCGCGGAAGAGGTCGGGGTCGAGGTTGCGCTCCCAGTAGTCCCACAGCCGCCCGGCGTAGCTCCGAAGCGGCGGTACGGCGATCCCGCTCCCGCGCAGCGCCCGCTGGGCGTCGCGCGTGTCGAAGTCGCAGCGGAAGTCGCGGTGGGCGAGCACTTGCTCGGGAATGCCGAGGTCGGCGAGCGTTTGCCGGCGGATCGACTTGACGGTGGGCAGGGACCCGATGCCCGCCCGCACCGGCGCTGGGACGATGTTGGTCAGGTTGGCGTCGACCCGCATGGCGAGCTGCGGCGCGCCCGCGGCCTTCGCGAGCACGTTGACCGTCTCGCCCATGGTCAGCGGGTCGGGGTCGACGAGGTGGAAGGTGTCGCCCGGGACCTCGGCGTCCGGTAGGTGCGCGATGTGGTCCATGGCGCGGGCAACGAAGTCAACCGGCACGAGGTGGGACTTGCCGCCCTCGGGGCCGGGCAGCGGGAACCACTCGGGCAGCGCGTGGCGGAGCTTCTTGATCAGCCCGAAGAAGTAGTAGGGCCCGTCGATCTTGTCCATCTGGCCCGTATCGGAGTGGCCGACCACGATCCCGGGGCGGTAGACGCGAAACGGCCGCTCGAGCTCGGCGCGAACGACGCGCTCGGCCTCCCACTTGGTCGCGAAGTAGGGGTGGTCGAGCTTCTGCCCCTCGTCGAACATGTCCTCGCGGAAGAGGCCCTCGTAGCGCCCGGCGACGGCGATCGAGCTCACGTGATGGAAGAGCCCGACGCCGTGCGCGTTGGCGAAGGCGAGCGCGCTGCGCGTGCCGTCCACGTTCGCCCGGCGCGAGGTCTCCTCGTCGGCCTCCATGTCGTAGACGGCGGCGAGGTGGAACATGTGGTCGATCGGCTCGTCGAGCGATTCGACGCCGAGCCCTCGCTTCGAGATGTCGCCGATCACGGGAACGATGCGGTCCTCGTCCTCGAGGCGTCGGCGGACGTCGTCGAGGCGGCCGCGCGACCCCTTCCGCACGAGCGCATAGATAGTGCCGTCGCGCTCGAGCAGCGCCTCGAGCAGGTGCCGCCCGATGAAGCCCGTGGCGCCCGTGACGAAGTAGTTCAACGCTCGTTCCCTCCCCTCGTGTGGGCCGGCCAGTCTACTTGGCGCCGCCGCCCGCGCGCGTTCACCGGGGCCGTCACGAGCGGCGCTAGCGTGGGCGGCGATGCGGTCAGCGCGGAGAGCCCCCCCCAGGCCGGAGGCGCGAAGATGAAGCTCAAGCAGGCGGCCGAGCGGGCCGGGGTCAAGCCCGACACGCTGCGGCGGTGGGCCCGGTCGGGGGTGATCCCCCAGATGGATGGGAGCGTCGATGACTGGCCGCCGTCGGCGGTCGCGCACGCGCGCATCGTCGCGCGGCTGCGCGAGCGCGGGCACAGCCTCGGGCGCCTCCGCGAGGCCACCGGGGAGGGCCGCCTCGCCTACGGCTACGTAGAAGACCTCTTTCCAGCGCACGGCGGCGGCCCCTCGCTCGAGGAGGCGAGCGCGGAGACGGGGCTCGAGCCCGAGCTGATCGAGCGGCTGTGGACGAGCATCGGCCTGCCGCGCGAGGCCCTCGACGCCCTCGGCGAGGACGACCTCCAGGCGCTCCAGTACATCTCGTCGGTGCTCGAGGCGGGCTTCCCGCTGGTCGCGTTTCTCCAGCTCGCGCGCGTGTACGGGCAGGCGCTCGCCCAGATCGCCGACGCCGAGGCGCGCCTCTTCCACATCTACGTGCACGAGCCGCTCATGCGCGAGGGCGTGCCCGGCCTGCGCATGGCCGAGGAGATGGAGAACCTGGCCGGCGACCTGCTGCCACTCGCCTCGCCGATCATGGACTACGTCCACCAGCGCTTCCTTCAGCACTTCGTCGAGCAGGACATGGTCGGCCACATGGAGATGGACCTCGGCGAGGGGCAGGAGCTCGACGAGCTCGGGCGCGTGTCGGTGGCGATCGCCTTCGCCGACCTGGCGGGCTACACGCGCTACACCGAGGAGGAGGGCGAGGAGGAGGCGCTCTCGTTCGTCGAGCGCTTCATCGACGCGGTCGGCGACACGCTCCCCGACGGGGCGCGGGTGGTCAAGACGATCGGCGACGAGGTGATGATCGTGGGCGGCGATGCGCGCGCGCTGTGCGAATGGGCCGTCGGCTTCCAGGCGCTCTTCCAGGAGCGACCGGCGCCGCGCATCGGCATCCACCGCGGCTACGCGATCTACCGCGACGGCGACTACTTCGGCCGCGACGTCAACCTCGCCGCGCGCGTGGTCGCGCGCTCGCGAGGGAGCGAGGTGCTGATCACCGACGCCGTCCGCGAGGCCGTCGAGGGCCTCGAGCACCTTTCTTTCGAGGACATCGGCCAGGTCAAGCTCAAGGGCTTCACCGAGCCACACACTCTCTCGCGCGCGACCCAGGCGCATCCCGAGGAGTAGCGCGGGAGGGCGATGGAGCCGCTCGCCGCCGCGCGTGAGAGCGGGCTCGTCCCGGCCGCCGAGCCGCTCCTCGTGCTCCTCTCGGGCGGCGCCGACTCGGTCTGCCTGCTCGACGTGTGCGTGCGGCTCGGAGCGCGCGTCGCCGTACTGCACGTGAACCACGGGCTGCGCCCCGAGGCCGAGGGGGACGAGGCCCTCTGCCACGAGCTGTGCGCGCGACTCGGCGTCGAGCTGGTGGTGGAGCGCTCGACTCCGCAGGCGGCCACGGAGGGCGCCGCCGGGAACGTCCAGGCCGAGGCGCGCGAGGCGCGCTACGCGGCGGCCGAGCGCCACGCGGCTGCGCTCGACTGCGACTTCGCCGCCGCCCACACCGCCTCCGACCAGGCCGAGACCGTGCTCTACCGCCTGGCCGTCTCGCCGGGACGGCGCGCGCTGCTCGGGATGCAGCCGCGCCGAGGACGGCTCGTGCGCCCGCTGCTCGCGGCGACCCGCGCCGAGACGCGCGCCTACTGCGAGGGCCGTGGCCTCGCCTGGCGGGAGGACCCCTCCAACGAGGACCCGCGGTACGCTCGGGCCCGCGTGCGGCACGAGCTGCTCCCCGTTCTGCGGGACCTCAACCCTGCCGCGGAGCGCACGATCGCCGAGACAGCGCTGCTCCTGCGCGACGAGCACGAGGTGCTGGCGCGCGCGGTCGACCAGGCGCTCGAGCAGCTCGGCGGGCCAGGGGTGTCGCTGCCCGCGCTGCGCGACCTGCCCACGGGACTCGGTCGGCTCGTGCTGCGGCGGCTGACGGAGGAGGCCGCCGGCGGGGGCGCAGCGCTCTCGCGAGCCGACGCCGACGCCGTGCTCGCCCTCGGCGAGCGCGGCGGCACGCACACGCTCGACCTCGGCGGCGGGCTCGTCGCGGTCGCCGAGTACGGGACGCTGCGCTTCCGCCGCGGGCGAGACGATGCGGACATGGCCGCCGACGCCGGAGGCGGAGGGGCGGGAGACGCCCCGCAGGCCGTCCGGCTGCCGGTTCCGGGGCGTGTGCGCTTCGGCGACTGGGAGGTCGAGGCGCGCCTCGTCGCCGCCGGCGAGGCGGGCGGGCGGGGGGAGGAGGAGATCGTCGCCGGCGATCGCCTCGGCGACGAGGCCCTCGTGCGCGCCTGGCGCTCCGGCGACCGCATGCGCCCCGCTGGGCTCGGGGGCTCGAAGTCGCTCCAGGACCTGTTCGTCGACCGCAAGGTCCCGCGCGCGCTGCGGCGCACGCTCCCCGTCGTCGAGGCCGACGGCGAGGTCGTCTGGGTAGCGGGCCTCGCCGTCGCCGAGGGGCTGCGCCCCGACGTCGCCGACACGAGGCAGGGCACCGCTCCGGGCGCGCGGGTCGCGCTCTCGGCCCGGCGCACGGGGGCCTGAGCGCGCCGGAGCGGGCCTGAGGGCTCCGGAGCGGGGGGCGGAACCCTAGACTCGCGCGCGGATGCGCGACCCCCGCCTGGGCCAGATCCTCGTGCAGAGGGACGATCTCGCGCACCGCGTGCGCGCCCTCGGCGCCGAGATATCGGCCGACTACGCGGGCCGCGAGCCGCTGCTCGTGTGCGTGCTCAAGGGCGCCGTCTTCTTCCTCTCCGACCTCATGCGCTCGCTCGAGGTGCCGTGCCAGGTCGACTTCATGGCGGTTGCCTCGTACGGCTCACAGACCGAGACCTCGGGGATCGTGCGCATCCTCAAGGATCTCGATGCGCCGATCGCCGGGCGAGACGTGCTGATCGTCGAGGACATCGTCGACTCGGGGCTGACGCTCCAGTACCTGCTGCGCGCGCTGCGGGCGCGCGAGCCCGCTTCGCTCGAGGTCTGCGCGCTGCTCACGAAGCCCGAGCGGCGCAAGGTCGACCTGCCCATTCGCTACGTCGGCTTCGAGATCCCGAACCGGTTCGCGATCGGCTACGGCCTGGACCACGCCGAGCGCTTTCGCAACCTGCCCTACGTCGCGGCGCTCGAGCGGAACGCGGGCGCGCCGGGCTGAGGAACGCCGCCCGAGCGCCTGATCTCCGGGTCGAGAAAACCCGGAAACTGGCCGATACACCGTTGATAGGCTGACGTTTCAGCCGCGGCTCCGGGTCTGCGCCCGGAAGAGAGGCCATCCCGTGAGCAAGTTCTTCAAGAGCGCCGCCTTCCCGATCCTCATCGTCGTGGTTCTGGCGTTCTTCGTCCAGAACCTCGTCTCCTCGGGCAACGAGGCCAAGGAGCCGACCTACTCCGACTTCCTCACCCAGGTCGATCGGGACGAGATCAAGAAGGTCACGCTCAACACGGGCGACAACACGATCGACGTCGAGCTCAAGAAGGGCGACCGCGACTACTCGACGGCGTATCCGAACAACACGGAGCAGAACCTCGTCAACACGCTGCGCACGTCGCGGATTCCGATCGACGTCGAGGGCTCGGGCGGGAGCGCGTGGTCGACACTCTTGATCTACGCGCTGCCGCTGCTGCTGTTCCTGTTCTTCTGGATCTTCATCCTCAATCAGATGCAGGGCGGTGGGTCGAAGGTCATGTCCTTCGGCAAGTCGCGCGCGAAGCGGATGTCGGTCGACTCGCCGAAGATCACCTTCCGCGACGTGGCCGGCGTCGACGAGGCGGTCGAGGAGCTGCACGAGATCAAGGAGTTCCTCGAGAACCCGAAGAAGTTCCAGGCGCTCGGCGCCCGCATCCCGAAGGGCGTCCTGCTCTACGGGCCGCCCGGCACGGGCAAGACGCTGCTCGCGCGCGCGGTCGCGGGCGAGGCCGGGGTGCCGTTCTTCTCGATCTCCGGCTCCGACTTCGTCGAGATGTTCGTGGGCGTCGGCGCCTCGCGCGTGCGCGACC
>DAIOHA010000015.1:0-12910 GCA_036744955.1 Thermoleophilaceae bacterium
CGCGCCACGTCGTCGGCATGGACGGCGCGAACTCCACCGAGTTCGACCCCGAGACGCCGTACCCGGTGATCGACCTGCTGCCCGAGCAGAAGGAGGTCCGCGACCTCGGCGGCACCATGCGGCTCGGCGCCGACCCGGTCAAGCTCCACGAGGGCACGCGGGCGCGCGAGATCTACGGCGAGGCGGTCATCTACGAGCGCCACCGCCATCGCTACGAGGTCAACAACCACCTACGCCGGCATCTCGAGGCCGCGGGTCTCGTGTGCTCGGGGACCTCCCCGGACGACCGGCTCGTGGAGATCGTCGAGCTGCCCGAGCACCCGTTCTTCGTCGCCTCGCAGTTCCACCCGGAGTTCAAGTCGCGCCCGCTGCGCCCGCAGCCGCTTTTCCGCGAGTTCGTCGGCGCGGCGCTCGCGCGCGCGGAGGGCGCGGAGGAGCGAACCGAGGGGGCCGGCGAGACTCTCGGCGCCGTCGAAGCACCGGCCGCCCGGGAGTCCGCACCCGCGCCCGCCGACGGCGCGCCGCTCGTGCGCGCGCCCGCCTCGGTCGGCACCCAGGCCTGACCGAGCGCGCGCTTGCACGCGCCGCCGCCCCGTGCCGCGCCCCCGGAGCGCGAGCGCCTGCTCGCCTCCTTCGTGCGCCTGTGCGAGATCGAGAGCCCCTCGCGACGCGAGCGGCGCGTGGCCGAAGCGGTCTCCGGCGAACTGCGGTCCGTGGGGATCGCGGTCGCGGAGGACGCGAGCGCGGCCGAGACCGGCTCTGACGCGGGCAACCTGCTTGCCCGCATCGAGGGCACCGACCCGGAGGCGCCGACCGTCCTCCTCTGCGCCCACCTCGACACGGTCCCGCTCGCCGCCGGCGTCGAGGTCGAGCAGGTGGACGGGATGCTGCGCAACCGTCACGAGGCCATCCTCGGGGCCGACAACAAGGTCGCGGTGGCGGCGCTGCTCGGGGTGGCACGCCGCCTCGCGCGGCAGCCCGCGCGCGCGGGCGTCGAGCTCCTGTTCACGACCTGCGAGGAGAGGGCGCTCGCGGGCGCCAAGGCGTTCGACCGCTCAGCCCTGCGCGCCCGCCTCGGCTTCGTCTTCGACCACGCCTCGGCGGTGGGGGAGCTGATCGTCGCCGCGCCGACCTACTTCGGCGTCACCGCGACCTTTCGCGGGCGCGCGGCGCACGCGGGCCTGCGTCCCGAGTCCGGGCGCAGCGCGATCGCCGCGGCGGCCAAGGCGCTGGCGCGGCTTCGCCTCGGCCGCCTCGCCGAGGGCACGACGGCGAACGCGGGTCGCATCGAGGGCGGGACCGCCGCGAACGTCGTGCCCGACCGCTGCCGGGTCGAGCTCGAGGCACGCAGCCTCGATCGCAACCGTGCCGGCGGGCTAGTGACCGAGATCGTCGACGCGCTCACCGACGCGGCCGGCGAGGGCGAGTGCGACGTCGAGACCGAGGTGGAGGAGGGATTCCGCGGCTACCGGCTCGCCCGCGGCGCCGAGCCCGTCGAGGTCGCCGCCGACGCGCTCGCGGCGCTCGGTCATGAGCCCGTTCTTCGCGCGACCGCTGCGGGCAGCGACGCCAACGTCCTCAACGCGGCCGGCCTCCCGTGCCTGAACGTCGCCGATGGCACGATCGACAACCACCGACCCGACGAGCGCGTGAGCGTCGCGTCGCTCGAGGCCGTGCTCGACGTCGCCCTCGAGATCGTCGCGCGCGTCGGGCGGTGAGGCTCTCGCTGCGGCGCGGCGTGGTCGCGTCGATCGACCGAGGCGGCGGGGCGACGGTCGAGCTGACGGTCGAGGTGAACGGCGAGCGGCGCCCGGCGATCGCCGACCGCGGCCTCACCGGTGAGACCGAGCCGGGCGACGAGGTCGTCGTCAACACGCTGGCGCTCGACCTCGGCCTGGCCAGTGGCGGGTTCGACGTCGTTCACGTCAACCTGACACGCGGCCTCGGAGGCGGGGCCGAGGCCGCTGGTGCGCGCGGGGAGGAAGGGCGCGCGATCAAGCTCCACTACACCTCCCTGCAGCACGCGGTCGACGGGGTCGAGGCGAGCGGGTCGCCCGGCGGATGGGGACCGCCGCACTTCGGGGGCGGGCCGGTCGCCGTGCTCGCGCTCCACGGCCAGCTCGAGCCGGTCGCGTGGGCGGCGGGACAGCGGCGCCCGGGGGCACGGGTGGGGTTCGTGCAGACGCTGGGCGGCGCCCTCCCTGGTGGCCTCTCGCGCGCGGTCGGCGAGCTGCGCGCGCGCGGCCTGCTCGCTGGGCACGTCACCGCCGGGCAGGCCTTTGGGGGCGAGCACGAGGCGGTCACGGTGGCTGGCGCGCTCGCCGCAGGGTGCGACGCGCTCGGTTGGGACGCCGCGATCGTCGGCCCCGGGCCCGGCATCGTCGGCACGGGGAGCCCGCTCGGGCACGGCGGCCTCGCGGCGCTCGACTCCGCGCACGCGAGCCTCTCCCTCGGCGCGCGGACCGTGCTCGTTCCCCGCATGTCCTCCGGCGACCCGCGCGCGCGCCATCGCGGGGTTTCCCACCACAGTGCGACGGTGCTCGGCCTCCTCCTGCGCCCGGTCGCCGTCGCGGTCCCCGCCGCCCTGCCCGACGGGCTCGAGCGCGGCGAGGCGCTGGCGCACCACGAGCTCCTTCCTGCCGTGCCCGACCTCGAGGGCTACCGCGCGAGCGGCCTCTCGAGCCGTACGATGGGCCGCTCGTTGGACGAGGACGAGTTGTTCTTCAGCGCCGCGCTCGCCGGGGGCGCCGTGCTTGGGGAGGAGCTGAGCCGTGTTTAGGCACACAGGAGGCGAGGAGGTGTACGCGGGGCGCATGTTCAGCGTGCGCGTCGACCGCTTCCGCCACGACGACGGCGAGGAGGTGACCCGCGAGCGGGTCGTCCATCCCGGAGCGGTGGCCATGGTCGCGCACGACGGAGAGCACCTCTATCTCGTCGCTCAGCCGCGGGAGGCCGCGGGGGAGGGGGCGCTGCTCGAGATTCCCGCGGGCAAGCTCGACGCCGAGGGCGAGGACCCGCTGACCACGGCCCAACGCGAGCTCGCCGAGGAGATCGGCAAGCGCGCCGAGAGCTGGCGTCACCTGACGAGCTTCTACCCGTCCGCGGGGATGACGGACGAGCTCATACACCTCTACCTGGCGACCGACCTCTCCGACGCCTCGGCTCGGTCCGAGGAGGAGGAGCGGATCGAGGTCCGCCCCGTGCCGCTCTCGCGGCTTGACGAGACGATCGCGGTCTGCCGCGACGCGAAGACGCTCGTCGGGCTGCTGTGGTTCCGCGCGTTCGTGCACGCCGGCTAAGGAGCGCCTAGGTTCAGGCGGCTTAAGCCGCACACGGCGCGGACCACGCCAAGGCGCCGCGGCAGGGCGCCGCCCCGGCGCGGCGAAGAGGCGGCTGTGGCCACCGTCGAGACCGCGCAGAGCGCCGACACCATGCCGGTCGAGCGGCGCTTCGAGGAGCTCGTGCTCGACTTCCTCGCCCACCTCGAGCTCGAGCGCGGGCTCTCGCGCAACACGCTCGAGGCCTACCGCTCCGACCTGCTCGCCTTCGGCCGCCACCTCACCGAGCGCGGCCGACGTCCCGACGCGGCTACCGGCCGCGACCTCGCCGACTACTTCGCGAGCCTCGCGGCCGGTGACGAGGGCCCGCCGGCTTCGGCGGCGACGATCCGGCGCAAGTCGGCCTGCCTGCGCTCCTTCCATTGCCACCTGCGTCGCGAGGGCGTGCGCGACTCCGACCCTACGACGGCGATCGCCGCGCCACGGCGTCCCGCCAAGCTGCCAGACGTCCTGAGCCGCGACGAGGTCGGGGCCCTCCTCGCCGCTCCCTCGGGCACCGACCCGCTCGCCCTGCGCGACCGCGCCCTGCTCGAGACGATGTACGCGTCCGGATTACGCGCCTCGGAGGCCACCGGCCTCGAGCTCGCCCACCTCGACCTCGAGGCGGGCTTTCTGCGCGCGCGCGGGAAGGGCGCGAAGGAGCGGCTCGTGCCCGTGGGGCGCGCCGCGCGCGCTGCGCTGCGCGCGTACCTCGAGCGCGGCCGGCCTCGGTTGGCCGGTACAAGCCTCGATCCCGCCGTGTTCCTCAACGCGCACGGACGTCCGCTAAGCCGCCAGGGCCTCCACGGCCTCGTCACGCGGTACGCGCGCGAGGCCGGCCTGAGCCGGCGCGTCACGCCGCACACCCTGCGTCACAGCTTCGCGACGCACCTTCTGTCGGGCGGCTGCGACCTGCGCTCGCTGCAGGAGATGCTCGGGCACGCCGACGTCTCGACGACCCAAATCTACACCCACCTCTCGACCGAGCGCCTACGCGAGGTGTACTTCAACGCGCACCCGCGGGCGATGGAAGAGCGGGCAGGCGCCGGCGACTGAGGGCGGAGTGGGCGGGCCCGCCGCCTAAGCTCGGACCGTGCCCGAGCTGCCCGAGGTCGAGACGATCCGCCGCGCCCTCGCGCCGCGGGTGGAGGGAGACGTGCTCGAGCGCCTCGAGGTCCTCGACCCGCGTTTCAGCGCGCCCGCCGCGCCCGAGGAGCTCGAGGAGGCGGCCTCGGGCCGCCGGATCGCCAGCCTGACGCGGCGGGGCAAGTACCTGGTCTGGCGGCTCGACCCCGCGATCGCCGACCTGCGCGCCGCCGCGGACGGCACAGCCGACGGCGCCGTGGCGGACCCGGCGCCCGAGCCGCTCCACCTCGTCATGCACCTCCGCATGACGGGAAACCTGCTCCTCGGCGGGCCGGCCGACGCCGATCCCCCGCCGCACCTGCGGGTGCGCTTAGTCCTCGCCTCGAGCGAGAGCGTGCTCTTCACCGACCCGCGCCGCTTCGGCACGGGCGTGGCCCTGCGCGGCGACGAGGCGCTCGAGGCCCACCTCGCCTCGCGCGTCGGCATCGAGCCGCTCGACCCGGGCTTCACGCCGGAGGCGCTGCGCGAGCTGGCGCGCGATCGGCGCGGGCCGGTCAAGGCGTTTCTCCTCACCCAGGAGCGAATCGCGGGCGTCGGCAACATCTACGCCGACGAGGCGCTCTTTCGCGCCGGCATCCACCCCGAGCGTCCGGCTGGCGTTCTCCGCCGCCCCCAGCTCGCCGCGCTGCGCGACGCGGTCGTCGAGTCGCTCGAGGCGGGGATCGACGCCCGCGGCGCGACGATCGACGACTTTCGCCAGCCCGACGGCGCGCGCGGCTCCTTTCAGGACCGCTTTCTGGTCCACCGCCGCGCGGGCGAGGCCTGCCCGAGCTGCGGAAGCGAGATCATCAAGCTGCGCGTGGCCGGGCGGGGCACCTACGTGTGCGAGCGGTGCCAGCCACGGCCTCGTTTACGGCGCCGCCGCGCGGCGGCGCGCGTCTGAGCACGCCCGCGAGTGCGCGCCAGTGCGCCGCGTTCCCCGTGCCGGGTCCGCCGCCTCAGCCGGCCAGGAGCCGCGGCAGAGTGCCGTCGCGGTCGGCTTCGAGCAGCTCGCGAAATCCGCCGATCGCCCGGCCGCCGACGAGGATCTGCGGGAAGGTCATCTGGCCTGTCGTGGCCACGAGCTCGGCACGTCCCTCGGCATCCTTGGCGAGGTTGAGCTCCTCGAACTCGACCCCGCGCGCGGTCAGCAGGGCCTTGGCCTGTGCGCAGAAGCCGCACGGCTCGGTCGTGTAGACAGTCACGTCGGCCCCCGCCACAGCAGGGAGCCTAGCCGCGCCGCACCGGCGTCCGGCCCGCCTGCGAGCCTCGCTCGGCCATGCCCGGACCGTTCAAGACCGAGGCCGTCGTGCTGCGCTCGATCCGCTTCGGCGAGGCCGACCGCGTGCTCCACCTCTACACCGCCGAGCGCGGGCGCCTCGGGGCCGTGGCCAAGGGGGTGAGGCGCGTTCGCTCCCGCTTTGGCGGCCGGCTCGAGCCCCTCTTCCGCGTCCGCCTCGTCCTGCACGAGGGCCGCGGCGAGCTGTGCACGGTCACCTCCGCCGAGACGGTCGACGCCCACCCGGCGCTGCGCGAGCACCGCGGCGCGCTCGATCGCGCGACCCAGGCCTGCGACGCGGTCCTGCGCCTGTTCGACGCCGCGGAGCCGAACCGCCCGGCCTATCACCTGCTCTGCCGCGAGCTGGCCCTGCTCGGCGCCGACCCCACGGGCGCCACGCGCGCCCACGGGCTCGCCTTTCGGCTCAAGCTCCTGCTCGCCGCCGGCTTCCTGCCCGAGCTCGCGGCGTGCGCGTCGTGCGGCGACCCCGAGCACCTCGCCGGCTTCTCGGCGAGCGCCGGGGGCGTCGTGTGCGCGGGCTGCGAGGCGGGCTCCTTTCCGCTCGGCTCCGAGGCGCACGGATTTCTCATGGGCGCGCTCGCGTACCCGCTCGCCGAGGCGCCCGAGGCCTCGGAGACGGCGCTGCGCCAAGCCGACCGCGCGATCGCCGAGACGCTCGAGTACCACGCGCACGTCCGCCTGCGCCGCGTGGCCTGACCGCGCCCCCGCCGAGCGCGTACTCTTCCGCGCCATGGCCGAGGTCACCGTCCGCGACGAGATGAGCGGCGACGTGCTCACGATCGAGCCCGAGCGCACGCTCAGGGACGCAGCGCAGGCGATGGGCGAGCGCAACACGGGCGCGGTGGTGGTCGTTGACCCCGACCAGCCCGGCCCGGGGATCGTCACCGAGCGCGACATCTCGCGCGCGGTCGGGCAGGGGAAGGACCCCGGCCGCGAAAAGGTCTCCGACCACGTGAGCTCGAGCGCGACCTACGCCGACCCCGACTGGCCGCTCGTCAAGGCGGCCAAGGCGATGGTCTCTGGCGGCTTCCGCCACCTCGTGGTGGTCGACGGAAGCGACCTCGTGGGCGTCCTCTCCATTCGCGACGTCGTTCGGCGCTGGAGCGAGAACGCGGACGAGTAGGCGGCGCGTCGCAGGCGGGACGGCAGGTGCGCGTGCCGGGCAGAGGTGGTGAAGCAGCACGGCGGCGGTTTCGCTAACGTGCCGCGCGAGGAGGGGGTCCTCGCGGCCGTGCTCTTGACGCTAGCGGTGACGCGCGAGCCGGGCAGGCTCGCCGACTCGGAGCTCCGCCGCACCGGCCGACTCGCGGTCATCGAGCCCGGCAAGAGCGTTCCGTGACGCTTGTATGGCGCCTCGAGGGCGGCAGGGCGCCGACGCGCGTCGACTACGGCGAGGGCACGATCGCGCTCCCGCGCTAGGGCGTGGGACCGCCGTCCACGCTGAGACAATGGGCGGGTGACCACGGCAGCCGACCCCAGCCCGCTGCGCGAGCGCGTTCAAGCGTGGGAGGAGGCGTTCCTCTCGTCCCGCGGCACGCGCTCCTACCCGGCTCGCCGCGTCCGCCACGAGGACGACTCGCCCGTTCGCACGCCGTTCGCGCGCGACCGCGACCGGGTCGTCCACTCGAAGGCCTTTCGCCGGCTCAAGCACAAGACGCAGGTCTTCATATCGCCCCAGGGCGACCACTTCCGCACCCGGCTGACGCATACGCTCGAAACCTGCTGCATCGCGCGGACGGTCGCGCGCGCGCTGGCGCTCAACGAGGACCTCACGGAGGCGATCGGCCTCGCTCACGACCTCGGCCACCCGCCGTTCGGGCACATCGGCGAGGGGGTGCTCAACCGCTGCCTGCGCGAGCGCTTCGGCATCGGCTTCCGCCACAACGAGCACTCGCTGCGGGTGGTCGACCGCGTCGAGCGCGACGGGCGGGGTCTCAATCTGAGCGAGCCGGTGCGCGACGGGATCCTCCGCCACACCGGCGAGGTGCCGCCGGCGACGCTCGAGGGCCGCATCGTCCGCCTCGTCGACCGGATCGCATACATCAACCACGACATCGACGACGCCGTCCGCGCCGGCGTCCTGAGCGCCCGCGAGCTCCCGCGCGAGGAGATCGCCGCGCTCGGCGAGACCGGCTCGGAGCGCATCGACACGCTCGTGCGCGACCTCGTCGCCCACTCGGCCGAGGCCGGCGACGTCGAGCAGGGCGAGGAGGTGGGAGAGGCGATGACGAGCCTGCGCGCCTTCATGTTCGAACGCGTGTACCTCGGCGCCGCGGTGCGCGGGCAGCAGGAGCGAATCGGGCGCGTCGTTTCCGACCTCTTCGAGGCGTCGCTCAAGCGCCCGCCCGAGCCCCTCGCCACAGGGGCAACGGAGGCCGAGCGGATAGTCGACTGGATCGCCGGCATGACCGACCGCTTCGCCGAGCGCGCGCACGCCGAGCTCGTCGCGGAGCGCGGCAGGCGCGCCGGGGTCGCCTGAGCGAGGCCGAGGTGGCGCTCTTCACGCGCGGGTCGGTCGAGCGCGTCAAGGACGCAGTCGACATGGTCGAGCTCGTCGGCGCGCGCACCGACCTGCGACGGGTTGGCACTCGCCATGTGGGCCTGTGCCCCTTCCACGATGAGCGCACGCCCTCGTTCTCGGTCAACGCCGAGCACGGGCTCTACCACTGCTTCGGTTGCGGCGCCTCGGGCGACGCGATCTCCTTCGTGCGCGAGACCGACGGCCTCGACTTTGCCGAGGCGATCGAGCACCTAGCGGAGCGCTACGGCGTCGCGCTCGAGCGCGAGGAGGAGGACGAGCGGGCCGAGGAGGCGCGCCGCCGGCGCGAGCGGCTCATGCGGCTGCTCGACCGTACGGCCACCTTCTACGCGCGCTACCTCTGGGAGTCGGCCGAGGCGAAAGCGGCCCGCGACCACATGGCGGCGCGCGGTCTCGGCGAGGAGACGCTGCGCGCCTTCCGCGTCGGGTACGCGCCGAGCGCCTGGAACCGCGTGCTCGTCGCGGGCCAGCGCGACGGCTACGCCCCCGAGGAGATGGTGGCCGCGGGTGTCGCCCAGCACGGGCGCCAGGGCGGCTATTACGACCGCTTCCGCGCTCGCATCACCTTTCCGCTCGCCGACGCGCGCGGCCGCGTGCTCGGCTTCGGCGCCCGGGCGGTGCGCGACTCGCAGAAGCCGAAGTACCTGAACAGCTCGGAGAACGAGCTCTATCGCAAGGGCCGCCACCTGTTCGGCATCGACCATGCGCGCGCGCCGGCGGCGCGGGCCGGGCGGGTGATCGTCGTCGAGGGCTACACCGACGTGCTCGCCCTCCACGGCGTGGGCATCGAGGAGTCTGTCGCCATCATGGGCACCGCTCTCACCCCCGATCAGCTCACCGAGCTCGGCCGCGCCGCGACCACAGTGTTGATGGCGCTCGACGCCGACGCCTCGGGGCAGGACGCGATGCTGCGCGCCGCCCGCGCGGCGTCCGAGCGCGGGATCGAGCTGCGCGTGCTCGCTCTCCCCGAGGGCAGCGACCCCGCCGACCTCATCGCGCGTGAGGACCCTGCCGCCTTCGAGCGGCTGCTCGACGGGGCATTGTCGGTGCCCGAGTTCGAGGCCGAGCGTGTGCTCGCGGAAGCCGACCTCGCGACGCCGCGCGGGCGCGACCGCGCCCTCGAGCGCCTGCGCCCGCTCGTCGCCGAGACGCCGGGGCGCAGCGTCGTCCGCGACGAGCTCGTGCGGCGCGTGGCCGACCGGCTCGAGGTCCCGCCGTCGTACCTCGAGCCGGCAGCCGGTCCCGCACGGGGCGGCGGCGCGACGGCCCCAGGCCGATCCACGGGCGGGAGCGAACCCGACGGTCGCCGCGTCGCCGAGCCGAACGGAGCGGGGGGTGGGCCCACGACGGCGTCCGTCCCGCGGCGCCCCGCTGCGGCGACCCCGGCCGAGCGCGGCGAGCGCGCCTTTCTCGCCATGTGCGTCGGCCAGCCGGAGCTCGGGCGAGAGCTGCTCGAGCAGGTCGGGGACGGCCACCTCTCCGAGCGCATGCGCCACGTCCGCGACCACCTGCTCGAGCACCTCGACGATCCCCTCGCCGAGCTTCCGGACGACCCTGATCGGACCGCCCTCGTGACCGAGGTAGCGATGCTCGCCGAGGCGGAGCCCTCGTCGGAAGCAGCCCTCCGGCTCAGCTTCCTCCAGATCGACCTCCGGCGCGTCGAGCGCGACCTGCGCCGGGCGGCCGATGGCCGCGACTTCGGTCGCCAGGACGAGTTGCTGCGCGAGCGCGAGGGAGTGCGCGAGCGCATCGCCGAGCTCATGGGGGAGACGGGCTGAGCCCGAGCGGTGCGGTCGGTGCCCGGGGAGGGCTCCCGCTACGCTTGCCGCGCGCGGGCGCCCCGGCGCCCGACCCTGCCTTCCCCGGTAGCTCAATCGGCAGAGCGAGCGGCTGTTAACCGCTAGGTTGTAGGTTCGAGTCCTACCCGGGGAGCTGTGCCGCGGGCGCTGGCGCGCCCGAGCGGTCCCGGGCGAGCAGGCCGTCGAGCGCCTTCGCCGCCGCTTCCGATCCCGGTTGGTGACGCGCCCACTCGGCGAGCGCCTTCGCCTCGCGCGCGTAGCGGACGTTGGCGAGCAGCCGGCGGACCGCGAGCCGCACTCCCGCCGGCGTAGCGAGCCGTCGCGGCAGCGAGACGCCGGCGCCGGTGCGCGCGACCCGCGCCGAGTTCTCGCCCATGTCGCCGCCCGCGGGTGAGCAGGCCACGGGCACTCCGGCGATCAGCGCCTGCGCGAGCGTTCCGTGGCCGCCGTGGGTGATGACCGCCGCGCAATGCGGCATCGTGCGCGAGTAGGACGGCCAGTCGACGACGCGCGCGTTCTTCGGCACGCGCGTCCCGGCCGGCAGGGGGCGCCCGTTGGCCGCGGCGAGCACGCGCACCGGCTCGCCCTCGAGGCCGGCGAGCGTTGCGCGCACCAGCCGGTGCTCGGGATCCTGCGAAGTGCTCGGCGCCACGAGCACGAGCGGGTCGTCGCCGGGCGGTGCCGCGGAGGCTTCGTCCTCGGCCGGCCGCTCCCATTGGAGCGGCCCGGTCAGGCGCGCCCATCCCGGCACCGACCGGCCCGCCTCGAGCTGAGGGAAGGTCGCTACAAGCGACAACCGCCGCGAGAGGCCGCCGTGGAAGTGGTCGATCGGCGGCAGCCCTACGCGCGCCCGCGCGCCGTTCAGCTGCTCGCGACCCTCGCGCAGGCCGAGCTCGACGAGGCGGTCGAGCGGTCGCCACATCGCCCGCCCCAGCGGCGTCCGCGGCGGCCGTGCTCCGCTCGAGTAGGGCGGCCAGCCGGACTCGTGCACGGGAAAGAGGTGCGGCACGAGCGACGTCCACGGGCGGTCCTCGAGCTCGGCCGCGAGCGTGCCGGCCACGGTGAGGATGTCGACGACCACGAGGTCGGGGTCGAAGTCGCGCACCGCGAGGCGCGTCTCCTGCGAGGCGCGGACCGCGGCCTGGTAGGGCTTGAGGTCGGCCATCCGCAGGCCGACGCGGTAGTCGGGCGCAGCGACGAACGACATGCCCTCCGCCTCGACATATGGGCCCCAGCGGCTCCAGGTCTCGAGGCACACCTGGTGACCGCGGGCGACGAGCTCGCGCCCGAGCGCGATCGCCGGAAAGGCGTGCCCGGGGTCGCCGAAGGCGGCGAGGAACAGCCGGGCGGGCACGGGCGTCGCTAGAGCGCGTCGGCGAGCGCGCGCAGGGTGCGCGACCGGCCCTCCGCGTCCATCGCCATCGGCGTGGCGATCAGCGTCCCGACGCCGCCCGCGCGGTAGGTCTCGAGCCGCTCGGCGACGCGGTCCTCGGCGCCGCACAGCGAGACCGCGTCGATCAGCTCGACCGGGAGCGCCTCCGCTGCCTCCTGGTACTTGCCGTCGAGGTAGAGGTCCTGCACCTCGCGCGCGGCGTCCTCGAAGCCGTAGCGCTGCACGAGCTGGTTGTAGAAGTTCTTCTCGCGCGAGCCCATGCCGCCGACGTAGAGGGCGAGGGCTGGGCGCATCGCGTCGCGTGCGCGGTCGAGGTCGTCGTCGACGGCGACATTCACGTTCGGGGCGATGTCGAAGTCGTCGGGCAGCGCGCGGCCCGCGCGATCTGCGCCCTCCTCGAGCAGGGAGCGGAACTCGCCGACCTCCTCGGGCTTGAACAGGAACGGCATCCAGCCGTCGGCAACCTCGCCAGCGAGGCGCGTGTTGTTCGGTCCGATCGCGGCCAGATAGATCGGTAGGCGCTCCTGCACCGGGCCGATCGTGAGCTTGAGCGCTTTGCCTGGGCCGTTGGGCAGGGGCAAGGTGTAGACCTCGCCGTCGTACTTGAGCCGCTCGCGCGCGAGCGCCTTGCGAACGATCTCGATGTACTCGCGCGTGCGCTGGATCTGCTTGGGGAAGCGCTGCCCGTGCCAGCCTTCGGCGACCTGCGGGCCAGAGGCCCCGATGCCGAGGATCATGCGGCCGTCCGAGACGTTGTCGAGCGTCGCGGCGGTCATGGCGCACATGGCCGGCGAGCGCGCGGGGATCTGGAAGATCGCCGAGCCGATGCGGATGCGCTTGGTCTGCGATGCGAGCCACGAGAGGACGGTGGCGGCGTCGGAGCCGTAGGCCTCTGCCGCCCACACCGAGTCGAAGCCGAGCTCCTCGGCCTCGCGCACCAGTGCAAGCTGGTCCTCGGCCTCAAGTCCGAGGCCCCAGTAGCCGACATGAAGTCCAAGTCGCATCTCTTAACACCTGTCAACTCGCCCGTGACCCGGACCTCGTGGGGAGGCGGAGCCGGCTCCCGGGGGAGAGAGCACCGCCCTCGCGGCCTCGCGAGGGTGACGCATCGTACTGCTCGACCTCCGAGAACCGACCGTGAAGCGATCCGCCGAAGTCCCGCCCGAGCCGCTCGAGGTCGCGATCGAGCGCCTGCCGATGCGAACACGCCTCGCCATGCTCGCGGCGGTCCGCTGCCCGCGAACGCCGCTCATAGCCGGCGGATATTCCGTGCCCGGCTTCTGAGCGCCTGCTCGCTATTCGCCGCGCGCACTGCCGCGGCGGGCGCGAAACGCGCCCTCTTTCGCCGGCGCCTTTGATCGCTCACCGGGACTCCGACCGGGGAGCCGCGCCTGATCAGTGGCGATGAGCGGCGCGCCCTTGGCGAGCTGCTCTTGG
>DAIOHA010000016.1:0-12872 GCA_036744955.1 Thermoleophilaceae bacterium
AGGAGATGCGCTCGTCGTATCTCGACTACGCGATGAGCGTGATCGTCGGGCGCGCGCTGCCCGACGTGCGTGACGGCCTCAAGCCCGTCCACCGCCGCGTGCTCTACGGGATTCAGGACCTCGGCCTTCAGCCGAACCGCCCGTACGCCAAGTGCGCACGCGTGGTCGGCGAGGTCATGGGCCGCTACCACCCGCACGGCGACGCGGCCATCTACGACACGCTCGTGCGGATGGCGCAGGAGTTCGCCATGCGCAACCCGCTTGTCGACGGGCAGGGCAACTTCGGCTCGATCGACAACGACCCGCCGGCCGCCATGCGCTACACGGAGGCGCGCCTCGACCGGCTCGCGACCGAACTGCTGCGCGACCTCGACCAGGACACGGTCGACTTCGGGCCCAACTACGACGAATCGCGGCAGGAGCCGCTCATCCTGCCCTCGCGCTTCCCGAACCTGCTCGTGAACGGCTCCGCCGGGATCGCCGTCGGGATGGCGACGAACATCCCGCCCCACAACCTGACCGAGGCGATCGACGCGACGATCGCCTACATCGACGACCCGAGCATCGACGTGCCGGGGCTGATGCAGCACGTCAAGGGCCCCGACTTCCCGACGGGCGGGCTGATCGTCGGCCGCCGGGGAATCCGCGAGGCGTACGAGACCGGCCGCGGACGAGTGGTCATACGCGCCCGTGCGCACGTCGAGCCGCTGCGTCAGGGCAAAGAGGCGATCGTCGTCACCGAACTGCCCTACCAGGTCGCCAAGGGCGACGGGCGCAACGACGGATCGGGCCTCATTCGCAAGATCGCCGAGGTCGTGCAGGACAAGAAGGTGCCGGAGGTCGCCGACCTGCGGGACGAGTCCGACAAGTCGGGCGTCCGCCTCGTGATCGAGCTCAAGCGCGACGCGATCCCGAAGGTCGTGCTCAACAAGCTCTACAAGCACACGCCGATGCAGACGACCTTCGGCGCGAACATGGTCGCGCTCGTCGACGGCGTCCCGCGCACGCTCGACTTGCGGGCGATCATCCACAACTACGTTCAGCACCAGCGCGACGTGGTCGTGAGGCGGACGAAGCACCGCCTGCGCCGTGCGGAGGCGCGCGCTCACATCCTCGAGGGCCTGCTCGTCGCGCTCGAGGATCTCGACGCGGTGATCGAGCTGATCCGCTCCTCGTCCGACCCGGACGCCGCGCGCGACGGGCTGATCGAGCGCTTCGAGCTCTCGCGCGAGCAGGCGCAGGCCATCCTCGACCTCCGCCTCCAGCGACTAACCGCGCTCGAGGCCGACAAGATCCGCTCTGAGCACGCCGATCTCGTTGAGCAGATCCGCGAGCTGCGCGAGATCCTCGGAGACGAGGAGCGCGTGAACGGCGTCATCAAGGAGGAGCTCGAGGAGATCAAGGCGAGCTACGCCGACGAGCGGCGCACCGAGCTGACGGTCTCCGAGGACGAGATCGACATCGAGGACCTTATCGCCGACCAGCAGATGGTCATCTCGATCACGCGCTCCGGCTACATCAAGTCGCTGCCGCTCGCCACCTACCGCCAACAGAAGCGCGGCGGCGTCGGCGTGATCGGGATGGACATGAAGGACGACGACTACATCGAGCACCTGTTCGTGTGCTCGACGCACGACTACCTGCTCTTCTTCACGAACCGCGGCAAGGTCTATCGCCAGAAGGTGTACGAGCTTCCTCAGGGCTCCCGCGCGGGTAAGGGGCGTGCGCTCGTCAACGTGCTGCCGCTGCGCGAGGGCGAGTTCGTGCGCGCGGTGATCTCGACGCGCGACTTCTCCGAGGGCCGCTACCTCGTGTTCGGGACCCGCAACGGCCTCGTCAAGAAGACCGAGCTCGGCGCCTACAACACGCCGATCAAGGCTGACGGGATCATCGCCATCAACATCCGCGACGACGACGAGCTCGTCGCGGTGAGGCGCACCGACGGGGACGACGACGTGATCATGGTCTCCCGGTCGGGGCAGGCGGCCCGCTTCCACGAGGCGCACGTCCGCCCCACCGGCCGCGACACCACCGGCGTCCGCGGAATGAACGTCGAGCGCGGCGACAACCGGGTACTCGCCATGGACATCGCGCGCGACGACGCCGAGCTGCTCGTGGTAACCGAGAACGGCTACGGCAAGCGCACTGGGGTCGCCGAGTATCCGGTCAAGGGACGTGGGGCCATGGGCGTGAAGACCATCCAGCTCACCGAGCAGAAGGGCGGACTCGCCGGCGCGCTCATCGTGCGCGAGCACCAGGACCTGGTGTTTATCTCGCACGGTGGAATGGTCCAGCGCACCGGCGTGCGAGGCATCTCTCGCTACGGGCGCGCCTCCCAGGGCGTGCGGCTCATGAACCTGCGCGAGGACGACTGCGTAAGCGCGGTCGCGCTCGTGGTCGACGCGAGTGGAGGCTCGGGCTCGTCGGCCGGCGAGGAGCAGGCGCTCGAGGCCGAGATCCAGGACGAGGTGCCGGCGGGGAACGATGGAGCCGTGTCCGACGGGGCTTCTCCGGACGCGGCTCGCGACGACCTCTGACGACCTCCGCCGCCCTTTCTGCTTTCATAGGGATCACCAGGGAAAGGAGGTGGTCCGAAGCTTGAGTGACAGTTCTTTGGGGACCCTGGAGGTGTCCGGCCGCTAGGTCGGAAGGCTGGGCCCGCCTAGCGGAGTCCAACCGGACATCGTCAGCGGGGAAGGCCGGGACTCGTCCCTCCGGCCCGGTGCTCTCGTGCCGCGCGTCCCCCGCCGATCTCGTCCAGTCCAAAGCAGTGGAGCGAAGGGCGCCTGCGGGCGCCCTTCGCGGTTCTCGGGCGTGTGCGCTCGCGCCGTCGCCTCGGCCTTAGAGGGGCCCCGAGGGTGCGACTATGCCGCCAGGTACTGCTCCCACGTCGACGGGATCGTCGGCGTGGCGACATGCACGAACACCGTCGGATTGGGCGGCGCCGGCTTGCGCCGCGGGTGCATGTCGATCTGGGTGGGCAGGCGGTCGCCCTTCCGCCGGTTGCACGGCGCGCACGAGGAGACGATGTTCTCCCACGAGGACGTCCCGCCCTTCGAGCGCGGGATCACGTGGTCCACGGTCAGCGAGCCGCGCACGATGCCGCAGTACTGGCACGTCCAGCGGTCGCGCGCGAACACCGCGCGGCGCGTGATGCGGCGCGCGTGCGCGTCGCGCGGGAGGCGAACGTAGCTGCGCAGACGGATCACCGCCGGCCGGGGCAGGGCGACCCTCTCCGCCTGGAGCATGTGGTCGGCGTGCTCGAGGATCTCCGCGCGCTCCTTGAGCACGAGCACCGCCGCGCGTCGCACCGTGCAGACGTTGATCGGCTCGTAGGAGGCGTTGAGGACGAGGACCCGGCTCGAGACCGTCGCGCGCCGCCCGGGCCGGTCCGCGGGCAGCGCGCCGGCTGGCGCCGGGTCGCCGTCGAAATGGGCCGCCGCTGGACGCTCGATCGTCGTCACGGGTCGCCGGAGTCTAGCGAGGGTCCTCGGCCGCCCCAGACGCCGGATACGACCCGAGCACGTGCAGCGTCTCGACGCGCCGCGCGAGCGCGCCGAGCGCCTCGGCGACGTGCGCGTTGCTCGTTCCCCCCTCGAGGTCGGCGAAGAACATGTAGTGCCCGAGCCCCATCCTCCGCGGCCGGGACTCGATCTTCGTGAGGTTGATGCCGCGGCTCGACAGCTCGCCGAGAACAGCGACCAGAGCGCCCGGCGAGACGTCGTTGAAGCCGAAGAACACGATCGACGTCTTGAGCGCCCGCGTGCCCGCTTCGGCCTCGTCCGCGAGGGGGCGGGCGTGCGCGGCGTCGTTCTCGCGCGCGAGCAGCACGAAACGAGTGAGGTTGTCGCCCGCGTCCTCGACGCGGTCGGCGAGCGTCGCGCACCCGTACAGCTCGCCCGCGAGGCGCGAGCCGACGGCCGCCCAGGGCCGTTCGCTCTCCGCCACACATCGGACGCCCTCGGCGGTCGAGGCGGTCGCGGTCTGCTTCGCGCCTGGCAGTCGCTCGCGCAGGTAGCGCGCACATTGCGCGAGGGCCTGCGGGTGCGATAGCACCTCCTTCACCTCCTCTAGATCGAGCGGGCGGCGAGCGAGCAGCGAGTGATGGATCGCGAGCGTCTCCTCGGCGACTATCCGCACCTGCGGCGCGTCGATCGCGAGCGTGTCGAGGGTGGCCGCGACCGACCCCTCGAGCGAGTTCTCAATCGGGACGACCGCGCGGTCGGTCGCGCCGTCGCGGACGGCGACGATCGCCTCGTGCACCGTCGCGCACGGGATCGCCTCGACGTCGAGCGAGGCCATGAGGCGCAGGGCCTCCTCGCTGTGGGTGCCGCGCGGGCCGAGGAACGCGAAGCGCATCGTGCGCCGAGGCTCTAAGACAGGCGCACGCAGCGAGGCGCGCGCCGGCTGGCGCGTCAGACGCGCTCCGCGCCCAGGGCGGTCTCGACCGCGTCCGCCTCCTCCGGCGAGAGCTCGACCTCCGCCTCGCCGGTCACCACGGGCTTTACGTAGATGCGCGCCTGATCGCGGTGGTGGATGGAAGAGACGACGACGCCAGTCCGGTTTGCGTCGAGCAGCGCGACCGAGCTCGACTGGCGGCCCGACATCTCGCCGTAGGCGTCGTAGCGCACGACAGCGTGGTGGGCGAGGCAGCCGTCGATACGGCGCTCGACCTCGGCCGCGCGGCCGTCGAGCCGGTGCATTGTCGCCTCGACCCACTCGTGCAGGTCGCCGAAGGCGCGGCTCAGATCCTCGGCGTGCGCCACGAGGTCGCGTCGCCGGTCGCCGATCACCGCGGTCTGGGCGCGCCGGAGGCCTCGAACGCGGACGAGCGCGAGGGCCGACAGGCACAGCGTCAAGAGCGCCCCGGCCGCGCCGCCGAGCGCCACCAGCCCGGTGGGCGTGAGCAGCTCGTCCATCGCCGGCAGAGTAGCGAGCGCCGCGGCCGGCTCGGAGGGGCTCAGCCGGCGACGAAGGTCGCGGGGAAGGACGACTCGTTATCGTCGGTCTGGGTCTCGCCCTGGGCGGGCTCGAGACGCACCTTGACGGCTACCGGGCGCCCGGTCGGAGGCGTGTCCGCGAGCGGGATCGTGGCCGTCTCCGAACCGCCTGCCGCGATGATCGGGACCGTCTCCTCGACCGACAGCGGCGTCGGCCCGCCCGTCACCGACACGGCCACCTTTACCTGTTCCTCGGGCACCGCGCCCTGATTCTGGAGCTGCACCGAGAAGGCCAGATCGGGCTTCGCCGCCACCTGCGTCGGCGAGCTCTCGCTGAGCGTCTCGCCGCCCGCGGTCACGACACCGACGGCGAGGCCGCGCGCGCCCGCGGCCACCTCGCCGGGTCCGTCGCGAAGCGCCCCCAGGCGATCGGAGACCGTGCTCGCCTGCAGCCAGTCAGCCCCGGCGAGGAAATCGCCGCGCGGCAGCTCGCCCTCGACGGCGAGGTCGCGCTCGCGCAGCCCGGCATGGACCGCCGGCGCGACGCGTTGGGCGTAGAGCACGTCGCTCACCAGAAACGAGCGCATGCTGTCGGCGATCGCGCCGTTGGCGACCTCGCGGTCGTTCTCGCCGAGCGCGGCCGGCAGCTCATGAGCCACGCGCGCGAGGCCGTCGCGGCGGAACTCGAGCGCGTAGGTGAGAAAGCGGTTCGCCGAGGCGAAGCGCGCGGGCGGCTGGAGCGCGCGGGCGCGGTCGACCAGCAGGTCGGCTTGGGCGCGGAAGCCGTTGACGGTGTTCTGGAGCTCGACGGTCTCCTTCTCCTCGTCGCCGCGCAGGAGCTCGAACAGGCTCCGGCCCTGCTGGAGCGACTCCTCGGACACGGCGCCGGCATCGTGCGCGTACCCGGAGTAGGCCCGGTCCTCACGCGCGTTCAGGCAGCCGCGTGTGGCCACGACGAGGAGAGCCAGGAGCCCGACGCCGATGAGCATGGCCACGAGGCGCCGGCGCACCAACGCCCGGCGCTCTGCTCCGCTGGGCCTCGCCGGGCGGCGCGGGCGCTCGCGCGACGGCTCGCTCGGGGCCTCCTCGTGGCGTGGCGGTGGCTCGTCGAGTTGGGGAAAGGACATGCTTATCCTCCAGACGGTCGACGCCCGGGCGGGCCCCTCGGCAGTATTGCCGCTGATGCGGCCGTCCTCCCCGCGCCAGGGAGGTGGCACTGGCGCGGGCACGAAACCGGTAGCCGACGTGGACAGCTCTCAGCCGACGGGCCGGCTGGCCTCCGAACCGCCGACGCGGCCGGTCTCCGGCGCAGAGGCTAGCGCGCCCATGCGCGGCGCGCCGAGCCGCGGGCTCGTGCTCGGCCGCTACCGGCTCGAGGAGCGGATCGGCGCCGGTGGCTTCGGAGTCGTATGGCGGGCGCGCGACGAGCGGCTCGAGCGCGAGGTCGCCGTCAAGGTCATCCCGCGCGCGGACCACGGGGGCGCCGGCGACCGGCCCTTTCGCGAGGCGCGCGCCGCCGCCCGCCTCAACCACCCGGGGATCGTCGCCCTGTACGAGATGGGCGCCGACGCGGAGTCGGTGCTGCTCGTCTCGGAGCTCGTCCACGGACACACGTTCGCCGAGCTCGTGCGCGCGGACGCGGTCTCGGACCGAGACGTCGCCCGCGTCGGCGCCGCGCTGACCGATGCGCTCGGCCACGCGCACGACCGCGGCGTCATCCACCGCGACGTGAAGCCGCAGAACGTAATCGTCGTCGCCGAGCCGTCGGCGGGCGCGGGCTTCGCCAAACTCACCGACTTCGGCGTGGCTCACCTCGTGGGCGACGATCCGCTGACCCACACGGGCGACATCGTGGGGACGCTCGCCTACATGGCGCCCGAGCAGGCCGAGGGACGCCGGCCCACCGCCGCCTGCGACACCTATGCGCTCGCGCTCACCCTGTACGAGGCGCTCTCGGGCGAGAACCCCATGCGCGGTCGCAGCCCCGCCGAGACCGCGCGCCTCGTCGGGCGCCACGCGCCGCCGCTGTTCGGCCTCCGGCGCGACCTGCCGCGCGACCTGTGCGCGACGATCGACGCCTGCCTCGAGCCCCGCCCCGAGCGGCGCGCGCCGCTCGGCGAGCTGCGCGAGGCGATCGCGGAGGCCGCCCCCAACCTCGATGCTCGCGGCGGCCTGGTCGATCCAGGGACGCTCGCGCGCTTCGGATTGCTGCGCCGCGAGGAGCGCGAGGAGCCTGAGCCGCCCCTGCCCAGGACGGCGCCGACGCGTCGCGAGCCGAGGGCGCCCGACCCTTGGCCGGCCGAGCCACGGTCGTACCCCGAGGAGCGCTTCGCGGCGGAGCCGCGGCCCGAGCGCGACGAGCGGCGCCGGCCGCGGCCGGCGCCAGCGCCGCTGCCGCCCGCCTGGCACGCGGACCCGGAGGACCCCAAGCGGCGCCCCCTGCTCGAGCGCCTCGCGCCGCGCGCCACCGCGGCGGGGGGTGCCGCGGCGCTCGTCACCGCGGCGCTGTCGGCGATCGGGGCAGAGCCGCCGGTGTCGGTGGCCACCGCGGCGGGGACGAGCGCGGCGGCGGTCGCGCTCCTGCCGCGGATTGCCTGGCTCGTCACCGCCGCCGGCCTCCTCGCGTGGGCGGTCGTCGGCGCGGGGCTCGGCGGCGCCGCGATCGTCGCGATCGCTCCGCTCGCGGCCACGCCGGTCCTGCTGCCCCGGGCTCGCGCGGCCTGGTCGCTCCCCGCGCTCGCGCCGCTGCTAGGGACGATCGGCCTCGCCCCGGCGTTCGCGGCACTTGCCGGGCTCGCTCCCACGCCGGCCCGCCGTGCCGGCCTCGCGGTCGCCGGCGCGCTGTGGCTCGTCGCCGCGGAGGCGATGTCCGGGGAGCGGCTGCTTCAGGGCGCGCCGGCGGCGGTCCCCCCGCCCTCGTCGTGGGTCGGCTCGATCAGCACGGCGGCGACGCAGGTCCTACCCGCACTCGCGGCTCCGGGGGTGCTCCCGCCGGCGCTCGTGTGGGGCGTCGCGGCCGTGCTGCTCCCGCTCGCCGTCCGCGGGCGGGGGCCGCTGCTCGACCTCGTTCGCGGTGCGCTGTGGTCGGGCGCCCTGATCGCCGCAGCGATCGCCCTCGCCGATGTGGCGACCCTCGGAAGCGGGTCCGGCGAGCCGCGCGGGGCCGTGGCGGGCCCGCTGCTCGGCCTTGGTCTCGTCCTGCTCGTGACGCGCGTTCGCGGGGGCCGGTACGAGGCCTCCCCGGGCGCGCGGGAGCACCCGCCCCCAGATGCTTGAGGCGGCTCCCCCGTTGCGTAGGATGGCCGTGGCATGAGCATGCTGCGCAGCATCGAGGCGAAGCTCGAGGGGCTCGTCCAGGGCGCCTTCAGCCGCGCCTTCCGGTCCGGGGTCCAGCCCGTCGAGCTCGCGCGCAAGCTCGCGCGCGAGATGGACTCCCACAAGGCGCAGTCGATCTCGCGCGTCTACGTCCCGAACGACTACACGGTCTGGCTCGCGCCGCAGGATCGCGAGGAGTTCTCTGGGTACGAGTCGGCTCTCACCAAGGAGCTCTCCGACCACCTGCTCGAGCACGCGCGGTCGGAGGGGCTCACGCTCGTGACCCGGCCGTCGGTGGCCTTCGAGACCGACGACCGCCTGGGGGTCGGCGAGTTCGGCATCCAGGCGACGCTCCTGCGCACCTCCGAGGACGACTCGCACGAGCCCGAGCAGGCGGGCTTCGGCCAGACGATGGTCTACTCGCCGGGCAGCGTCGAGCGCCCGCTCGAGGAGGAGGATCACGCGCCCGCGGCCGCCCGCCGTGCCCTGCTGGTGGGCGAGGGTCGACGCCGCATGCTCAGTGGCGACCGGCTCGTGCTCGGCCGCTCGCGCGAGGCCGACATCGTGCTCGAGGACCCCAACGTCTCGCGCCGCCACGCCGAGCTGCGCCGCGAGGGCGAGCGCTGGGCGATCGCCGACCTCGGCTCGACGAACGGCGTCAAGGTGAACGGGCGGCGCGTCGACCGCGCGCTGCTCGAGCCGGGCGACGCCATCGTGCTCGGAACGCTGGAGCTCGCGTTCGAGGTCGAGTGATGGCGAGCGCCGACCCGGTCGCCATCCTCCTCAAGTTCGGGTTCCTCGCGGTGCTCTACCTGTTCCTGCTCTGGATCGCGCGCAGCGCCCTGCGCGACCTGCGCCGCGACGAGCGCGGGCTCGCACCGGCCGGGGCCGGGTACGGCGCTGGAGGCGCCGACGGGGGCATCGCCGCGGACGGCGACCGGCCGGCGCCCGAGCTCGAGCCACGGCTCGAGGTGATCGCCGCGAAGGGCCACTCGCCGGGGGAGGTTTTCGACGTGCGCGCCGGCGCCCGCCTCGGGCGTGCGGCCAGCAGCGACGTGCACATCGACGACTCGTACGCCTCTGCCGCTCACGCGCGGGTGTACCCACGCGGCGGACGCGTCGTCATCGAGGACCTGGGGTCGACGAACGGGACGTTCGTGAACGGCCACCAGCTCACCCGCCCGCTCGAGCTTGAGCCGAACGACACCGTGCGCATCGGCGACACGGAGCTGCGGTACCGGGAGTAGTCGGAGTTGGCCGTGTCCGTCGTGGAAGAGGTCGGGCTCACCGACGTCGGGCGCCAGCGCCAGTCGAACGAGGACTCGTTCTACGAGTCGCCGCCCGTGTTCGCCGTCGCCGACGGGATGGGCGGTGCCCGCGCCGGCGAGGTCGCCTCGCGCATGGCCGTCGAGGCATTCGGCGAGGCCGCCGATCGCGACGCCGGCCCCGAGGCGCGGCTCGAGTCGATCGCGCGGCTCGCCAACAGGCGCATCTACGAGCTCGCTCAGGGCGACGACGCGTACCGCGGCATGGGCACGACGCTCACCGCGGTCATCGTCGGCTGTCGCGAGATCGCGGTCGGCCACGTGGGCGACAGCCGGCTGTACCGGCTGCGCGGGGGCGAGCTCGAGCGACTGACCACCGACCACTCGCTCGTCGAGGAGTACGTGCGCGCCGGCCGCCTCGCGCCCGAGGAGGCCGAGAGCCACCCGCAGAAGTCGATCATTACGCGCGCGCTGGGCGTCGAGGCCGACGTCGATGTCGACACGTTGACCTGCGACGCCTGCGACGGCGACGTCTACTTGATCTGCTCCGACGGCCTCACCGGGATGGTTGCCGAGAGCGAGGTAGCCGACATTCTGGTCAACCGACGCTCGCTCGAGCAGGCGGGGCGGGCGCTGATCGACGCGGCCAACCGCGCCGGCGGGCGCGACAACATCACCGTCGTCCTCTTCCGCGTCGGGGAGGCGAGGGCCCCCGTGGGCGACGACGGGGACACGCTCTCCGGCGAGGACACCCAGACCGCCCTCGACGCGCGCGACGTTCGCGAGGCGCTCGCCGCCGCAGAGGCACCTGGCGAGACGATGGTCGTCGACGCGCAGACGGCCCGGCGAGCGCGCGCGCGGGGCGGGGGCCGGGAGGAGCGCGGACGGCGCCGCGACGGACGCGACCACCCGCGCCGGCGTCGCGCGATCCTCGGGGCGGCGCTCGCCCTCGTCGCGGTCGCGGCGGTACTCGGCGGCTTGCTCGTCGCCGGCCGGGGCGTGTACTTCGTCGGCACGAGCGACGCCGGGCTCATAGCGCTCTACCGTGGTCTGCCCTACGAGCTCCCGTTGGACGTCGACCTCTACGAGGAGGTCTACGAGACGACGCTTCCCGCGGTTTCGCTGCCCGAGCCCCAGCGCGGAAATGTGCTCGACCACGAGCTGCGCAGCCGCCGTGACGCGACCGACCTCGTGCGGGACCTCGAGCGCGGCCGGACCACGCCGGTGGCCGGCGGCGGCGGCTGAGGCGTGGTCTCCGCTCGCCTGCGTGAGCTCCTGCTGCTGCTCCCGGTCGGGCTGCTCGTGACCGCGGGGTTCACCGCCGTGCTGCTCACCCGCACGGAGCGCATCGACAACCTCAGCCTCACCTACGGCGCCGTCTTCCTCGGGCTGTGCGTGTTCGCGCACTTCTTCATCCGCGCGCGCCTGCCCGACGCCGACCCGTACCTGTTCCCGCTCGCCGCTCTGCTCGCCGCCTTCGGCCTCGTGATGATCTATCGCATCGACGTTGAGCTCGCGCGCCAGCAGGCGCAGTGGTTCGTGCTCGGGCTCGCCCTCTTCTGCGCGACGGTCATCGGGCTGCGCGACCAGCGCTCGCTCGAGCGCGCCCGCTACACGATCGCCGCCGCCTCGATCGTGCTCCTCTTCCTACCGCGCGTGCCGCTCATCGGCGCGCAGGTGAACGGCGCGTTTCTCGCGATCAAGCTCGGGCCGATCCAGTTCCAGCCCGCCGAGTTCGCGAAGATCGGGATCATCATCTTCCTGGCGAGCTACCTCGCCGAGACGCGCGACGTGCTCGTGCGGGGCCGGTTGCCCCGCCTGAGCCTCAAGCACTTCGGCCCGCTGCTCGTCGTGTGGGGCGCGGCGATGCTGCTGCTCGTCTTCATCCGCGACCTCGGCAGCTCGCTCATGTTCTTCGGCGGCTTTCTCGCCCTCCTCTACGCGGCGACCTCGCGGCTGTCGCTCGTGGCTGTGGGGACGGCGATGTTCGCCGCCGGGGCGGCGTTCGTCGCGAGCAGCGTCAGCCACGTGAACGACCGCATCTCGATCTGGCTCGACCCCTTCCGACCCAAGGTCGTCGACGACGAGGGCTACCAGATCGCCCAGAGCCTGTTCGCCCAGGCCGACGGCGGCCTTTTCGGCACGGGCTTCGGGCGCGCGCTGCTCGAGCTGCCCGGCGGCGGGACCATCCTGCCCGCGGCCGACACCGACCTGATCTACGCGCTCATCGTCAACGAGCTCGGGCTGTTCGGGGCGACCGCGGTCGTTCTCATCTACCTGCTGTTCGTGGCGCGGGGGTTCAAGGCCGCGCTGCTCGCGCGCGATGGGTTCTCGAAGCTGCTCGCCGCCGGGCTGACGGCCGTGTTCGCGATGCAGGTGTTCGTGATCGTCGGGGGAGTCACGCGCGTCATCCCGCTCACGGGCGTCACGCTGCCGTTCGTCTCCTACGGCGGCAGCTCGATCGTTGCCAACCTGGTGCTGCTCGCGCTGCTGCTGATCGTTTCGCAGGACGCGCGGCGCGACCCGGCCGAGGCACGCGGGGGCCTGGCGTGAACCGCGCGATCGTCCACCTGTTCGCCCTCTTCACGCTCCTGTTCGCGGTGCTGGTCGTGTTCACCTCGCGCTGGTCAGTGCTCGAGTCGGAGTCGCTCGCCGACAACACGGCCAACCGCCGGCCGCTGCTCGAGCAGCAGAAGATCCCGCGCGGGCTCATCCTCGCCCGCGACGGGAGGACCGTGCTCGCCGCCAACACCAGGATCGGGAGCCGTCAGACGCGCCGATACGTGCGCCGCTACCCGACTGCGTCCCTCTTCTCGCACGCGGTCGGCTACTCGTTCATCGAGCGCGGCCGCTCGGGGATCGAGCAGTCGGAGAACGACATCCTCACCGGGACAGGCAACGAGTTCGCCTCGCTCGTCGACGAGCTGAGCGGCCAGCAGGAGGGCGACAACCTGCGCACGACGCTCGATTCGCGGGTGCAGGAGGCCGCACGCTCAGCGCTGGGCGGTCGACGCGGATCGATCGTCGCGATCGAGCCGGCCACGGGCCGCGTGCGGGCGATGGTGAGCATCCCCGACTTCGACCCGAATTCAATCCCCGACCGCTTCAGCGAGCTGAACGTCAAGGAGAGCTCGCCGCTCTTCAACCGCGCCACGCAGGCGCGCTATCCGCCGGGCTCGACCTTCAAGGTCGTGACGGCCGCGGCCGCGCTCGACTCCGACCGCTACACGCCCAACACGACGCTCTCGGGGCGTAACAACAAGCCGATCTCGGGCGTCCCGCTGCAGAACTTCGACAGCCAGGACTTCGGCCAGGTCACGCTGACCGAGGCGCTCACGAAGTCGATCAACAC
>DAIOHA010000017.1:0-12646 GCA_036744955.1 Thermoleophilaceae bacterium
TGTAGCCGAAGCTTCTCCCGAGCAGCCACGTCGCGCAGGTCAATCGACCTGCGCACCCGACTTCTTGACGCGGTCGCGCCACTTTTCGATATCGCGCAGCTGCACCTGCCGGAATTCCTCTGGCGAGGACGGCAGCGGGACAAGGCCCATCTCCTTGATCTTCTGGTCGAACTCGGGCGAGCGCAGGATCTTGTTCACCTCCTCGTTCATCCGCCGCACGACTGCTTCGGGCGTACCCTTGGGTCCGAACAGTGCGTACCACGTCGTGCTCTCCCACCCCGGCAGGTTGCAGGCCTCTGCGATCGTCGGCACGTCGGGAAGCGCTGCGACCCGCTGAGCCGTCGAGATGCCGAGAGGACGGAAGGTGCCGGCCTTGAGCTGGCCCATGATCGGGATCGATTGCTGCAGCATCATCTGCGCCTCGCCCGACATCATGGCGTTCATGGCCGGGGGCGTGCCGCGGTAGGGCACATGCACGATGTCGATGCCGGCGGCGTTTGCAAGTTGGGCCCCCGCCAGGTGACCTGAGGCGCCATTGCCCGTCGATGCGTAGTTGAGCTTGCCGGGCTCCTTCTTGGCGGCTGCGATGAGATCGGCGCAGCTCTTGATATCCGGCATCACCTTCGGGTTCACGATCAGCACGTTGGGCACGTCGACGAGCAGCGCGACGGGCTCGAAATCCTTCACGACGTCGAAGTTCAGCGACTTGTACAGGGACGCGTTGATCGCGTGCGTCCCGCCCGTGCCGATCAGGAAGGTGTAGCCATCGGGCTTCGAGCGCGCGACGAACTCGGAGCCGATGTTGCCGCCAGCGCCGGAGCGGTTGTCGACCACGATGTTCTGGCCGAGGGCTTTCGAGAGCGGCTCGGCGAGGAGGCGCGCGAAGATGTCGGTCCCAGCGCCGGTCGGAAAGCCGCCGAAGATCTGGATCGGCCGCTCCTTCGGCCAGTCTTGAGCCCAAGCGCCTGGTGCGGCGGCCCAGATGGCAAGCATCGCGGCGGCCAAGGCGACTCGACGGGTCGAGGTCATGCTCGTTCCTCTATTCTTCCTGGAATGCCTGCTGCCTGGTTCGCCGCAATGATGGCAGGACCACCGCGATGAGCAAGAGCCCCGCGCATCCGAGGAGCACGGCCGAGATCGGTCGCTCCAGGAAAACCCAAGGGTTGCCCCGACTGACGAGGAGGGCCCGGCGGAGCCCGCCGCAGGGCTTGTGTCCGTCTCTGCCGCAGTGCCCGCCGTCGAGGCTGCACCCGCGTCCCCACCCCCGGTCGCGACCGACACGCCCGCGCTCGGGCCGCTCGCCGCCGCACCGCCAGTCTTCATGCCGGTGCTCAGCGCCGTGGCTCCGATCAAGGAACGGCGACTGCCCGGCGGTGCCTGCGGGCGCCAGCTCCCGAGCGCGCGCGCCGCGCGGGCGGCGTCGCCCGGACCGGGGCGCAGGTAGCCAACGCGGCCGGGCTCGGCCGCCTTGAACCCGCGCGCGCCCGCGGCGCGCCGGATACGCTCGCTCGAGGCGAGCCGGGCGACGCGCATGCGCAATGCGTCGGTCTCGCGCTTGAGGTCCGCCGCCCGCCCGCCGGTGCGGGCGATGCCGCCGTTGAGCTCGAGCAGGCCGACGTTGAGAAAGACGATGCCCGTCAGCAGCAGCCCGATAAGGGCCACCCAAGCGCGGCCACGGAGGAGCCGGTCGAGGATCGCGGCGAGGCGAGTCGTGCGCGTGGGCGCCGCGCGGCCGGTGCGGGAGCGAAAGCGCGATGGCGCCGGCCTGCCGACGGACGGCCGCGCGGGACCGCCCGGCCGGCGGTCGTGGAGGGGCGTTGGCGCGGCACTCGCGCCGACACGCGCGGCAGCGCGGGTGGGCACGCGCATCGACCCCGGGCCGGAGCGAGCCGCGGTCGCCATCAGCCGCCGTCCTCGGGCTCGGGCGCGATGCGTCGTGCCGCCCGCAGGCGCGCGGCGCGCGCACGCGGGTTGTCGCTGACCTCCGCGGGCGAGGGAGTGATGCTCCGCGAGGTCAGGAGCTCGGCCTCGGGCTCGTGCCCGCAGACACACACCGGCAGCTCAGGCGGGCACACGCATCCCCGCACCCGCTCGGCGAGGAAGCGCTTCACGCGACGGTCCTCGAGCGAGTGGAACGAGATCGCTGCGAGGCGTCCGCCGACGCCGAGAAGGTCCCACGCGAGCGGGAGCGCGCGGTCGAGCGAGTCGAGCTCGTGGTTGACGGCGATGCGCAGCGCCTGGAACACGCGCCGCGCCGGGTGCCCGGCGCCGAAGCGCGCCGGCGTCGGGATCGACTCGTTGATCGCGTCGACGAGCTCGAACGTCGTCTCGAGCCGCGTACGGCGCCGCCGGCGCGCGATCCCGCGGGCGATCTGGCGCGCGTAGCGCTCCTCGCCGAGCTCGCGGAGGAGCCCGGCGAGCCGGCGCTCGTCCCACTCGTTGACCAGCGCGCGAGCGTCGAGCTCCTGCTCGCTGTCCATGCGCATGTCGAGCGGCGCGTCGTAGGCGTACGAGAAGCCACGCTCGAGCGTGTCGAGCTGCATCGAGGAGACGCCCAGGTCGAGGTAGACGCCGTCCGCCGTCTCGTCCTCGTCGGCGAGCTCGGCGAGCGCGTCGGCGTAGTCGGCGCGCACGAACCGGGTATGGCACGGCGCGTCGGACGCGAAGTCGGCGTAGCGCTCGGCCGCGACCGGATCGCGGTCGACGCACACGAGCATCCCGTTGGCCCCTAGGCGCTCGGCGACGCGACGCGCGTGACCGCCTGCGCCGAAGGTGCAGTCGACGAAGGTCTCGCCGGGCCGTGGCTCGAGCGCGTCGACGAGCTCGGCGGCCAGCACGGGCACGTGCTCCTGCGTCATGTTAAGCAGGATGGTCAAGGCCCTCGGCGATCGCCCCGATCTCGGCGCCGAGCGCGTCCTGCCCGGCGAGCCAGCGGTCGCGCGCCCAGACTTCGAGGTAGTCGAGCACGCCCACTACGACGACCTCCCTACCGATCCCCGCGTGGTCGATGAGCGCGGGGTTGAGCGTCACCCGCCCCGCCGAGTCGAGCTCCGCGTCGAACGAGTTGCCGGCCACGTAGCGGGTGAGCTTGCGGCGCTCGGCGCTGACCGGGTTGAGCCCGCCGAGGACCTGCTGGGTGAAGCGGTCGAAGGCCGCGGGCGGCCACAGCCAGATGCAGGGCTCGAGGCCCTTGGCGAGAACCACCCCGTCGGAGAACGCCGCGCGGAACTTCGGAGGGACGTTGAGCCGGTTCTTCGCGTCGAGCGAGTAGTCGAAGTGGCCTCGAAACGCCATCCGCGCCTCTGGTCTCGGTCATGGGCAACGCAACTGTGAAGCTCCGGCCGGGGTGGCTCGGTGGGAGGAGCCCAGCCACCCCGGCCCGCAAGGCATCGCCCACTGTAGCCCACTATGCCCCACATTGCAACACCAAACTCCACACAGGCGTCTCGGGGGCGCGGTTGGAGAAGGGAATTGGCGGACACGGGCGGCTCGCCGAGGCGACGCTCGATCCCGAGGCGCGACGCTCTTGGGGCGGCGCCGGGGCCGCGGCGCGCGAGTGCGTGTCGACGCACACCCCGCGCGCCGGAAGGGAGCCGGCGCGCTAGAGGGTGGTCGCCGCGAGCTCGGAGCGCGCGGCGCCGCTCTCCTTCGCGGCGCCGCAGACCGCCTCGGCCACGTGCTTGTGCACCTGGGGGTCGAGGGGGTCGGGAACGAGCTCGGATTGCTCGGCGAGATCGGCGATCGCCCCTGCGGCCGCCAACTTCATCTGCACGTCGATGTTCTCGGCGCCGGCCAGCAGCGCGCCGCGAAAGATGCCCGGATAGCCGAGCACGTTGTTCACGCTCGACCCGTCGAGGGCGAACGCGGCGCCGGCCTCGAGCGCTTCGTCGGGCCGGATCTCCGGGTCGGGATTCGAGAGGGCGAGGATGACCTGCCCGTCGCGGATCATGTCCGGCTCGAGGAGGCCGGGCTGGCCGGTGCTGGCCACCACGACGTTCGACTCTGCCATGAGCTCGTCGAGATCCACAATCTCGACCCCTTTCTCGCGCGCACGCTCATGCGTCGACTCGTCGGGGTCGCTCGCGAGGACCCGGTCCGCGCCGCCCTCGACGCCGAGCTCCGCGATGCCGATGCCCGCGGCGCCGAGCCCGATCTGGCCGACCGTCGCCTCGCGCAGCTCGATCCCCGACTGCCGCGCGGCCACGATCGCCGCCGCGAGCGTGACGACCGCCGTCCCGTGCACGTCGTCGTGCATCACGGGGATGGACAGCTCGTCGAGCAGCCGCCGCTCTATCTCGAAGCACTCGGGCGCCGAGATGTCCTCGAGATGGATACCGCCGAACGTCGGGGCGATTCGCTTGACCGTGTCGACGAAGTCTTCCGGATCGTTCGCGTCGATCAGGATCGGCATCGCCGAGATGCCCGCGAACTGGCGGTAGAAGACGGCCTTGCCCTCCATGACCGGCATCGAGGCCTGCGGCCCGACGTCGCCGAGGCCGAGGACGCGGGTGCCGTTCGTGCAGATTGCGACCGTGCGGCCGATCATCGTGTAGCGCTGCGCCTGCGACGGGTCGTCGGCGATGGTCTGAGCGACGCGTGCGACCCCGGGCGTGTAGACGTCGCGCGTGTCCTGGAGCGTGTTTACCTCGACGCGTGTGTCGATCTCGAGCTTCCCGCCCTCGTGGCGCATGAGGGCGCGGTCGCGGTGCCAGAGGACCTTGACGCCCTCGATGTCCCCGAGCGCATCCGAGAGCTGCTCGGCGTGATCTGGGTCGGCGACCTCGACGGTGAGCTCGCGGATCGTCGCCTCGCGCCCGAGGTTGACGGTGACCATGTCGCCGATCAGCCCGTCCCGCTCGGCGATGAGGTTCGCGATCTTCGCGAGCATTCCCGACTGGTGGCTGATCTGGACGCGGTAGGTGCAGTCGAGCACGATGGCGCAGGCTAATCGAGCGCACGCGGGCACGCGTCGCCGGGTATCGATGCGCCGCGCGCGGAGAAGCCTGGGGCACGGCGCCGCGTGGGCTCGGCGCGCGTGCCTTGAACCGGCCTCAGAGCTTGCGCTCGAGCTCGCTCGCGAGGCCCTCGAGCTCGCGGGCGCCGAGCTCGCCGTCGAGGAGCTGCGGCAGCGTGACGACGGGTGCGGTCGCCCCTCTGCGCAGTCGCCGGAGCTGCGCTCCCTGCCCGCGGGCACGCTCGGCCTCGCCGAGCGCGACTTCGAGCGCGGCCCCGACGGCCGGGTCGCGCCCCACTGCACGTTCGCGACCTAGCCGCTCGACCTCCGAGGCCGAGAAGCGCTGCGGGAGCAGCCCGTTGGCGATCACGGTCTGGGGGCCGTGCCCGACCTCCTCGCGAAGCCTCTCGTCGAGCTCGAGCGTCTCGGTCACCGGCATCTCCTCCGGAAGCGCGACGACGACGTACCCCGTCCGCTCTCGGTCGGTGATCAGGTCTCGGATGCGGTCAGCCTGTCGCCGAATCGTCCCGACACGGGCGATCTCGGCGAAGGTCCTCGGGGTCCGAAGCATCCCGAGCGCGTGGCCCGAGGCGGGAGCGTCGACGATAACCGTGTCGTAGCCGGCGTCCCCGGCCCCCCGGCGCTGGGGCTGCGTCAGGTTCCACGCCTGCGCGAGGGCGATCACCTCACGCGCGCCGGGGACCGCGGCGATGAAGTAGACGAACACCGGCGCGCGCGAGAGCACGGCTACGAGCGTGCGCGAGTGGAGCTGGACCTCGAGCCAGTGCCGAAGCACCGCGTTCGGCTCGATCGAGGTGGCGGCGAGCTTCGGCGCCACCTCGACCTCCCGTCCCGCGCGCGGCGGCGCGGCGCCGAAGAGACGCGGGATTCGATTCTGCTCGCCGACCTCGCACACCACAGTGCGCCGCCCGCGAGCCGCCGCGGCAAGCCCGAGCGCCGCGGCGGTGGTCGTCTTGCCGACGCCGCCCTTGCCGGTGACGAAGATGAAGCGTCGGTCGAGGAGGTCGGGCACGGCGCTCCACTGTGGCACGGAGCCCCCGGCCGGTCCTCGCCTCAGTCAGCCGCGGCCACCCCTCGTCGAGCGGCAGGATGGGCGAGACGGCCGCGGGGCGGCGCTCACGGCACCTTGCCGACTCGCCAGTCGAACCGCATGTCGTGGTCGGGTCGCTTCGTGGAAGGGACCCACGCGTCGGCGGCGGCGCGCGCCGCGCGCTCCGGGTCGACGGGCCGGGCGAAGGTCGGCGCTCGGCGCCCCGCCCGCGCCGGCGACAGGTCCGCGAGCCCGTGCGGAGCCGGTTCAGTGGGCGCCGAGCGCGGCCGCGCGTCGGCGCAGCTGAGCAGCTCGGCGTAGGCGAAGGGCTTGATGAGCGACTCTTTGTTTCCGCCCTTCCGCGGCCCTGCTTCTCCGGTCAAGCGGAGCCTCGGCTCGGCGACCCTACGCGCCGGGCGGTCGGTACTGAATCTCCTTCGCCTTCCCGAGCGCATCAAGGGCTTCCTCGACGGTAAGGAGGACCGTCGTTTCGAGCGAGCTAAGTGCGCCGCCGCCAGTAATCGCCAGAGCAACGGCGGCCATGGACACGTTGTCCGGAGCCTCCCAAAGCGTGTAGGCGTCATGGGGCCCGAACGCATACCAGAATCCATGCAGCTTTCCACCGACCGACTCCACGTACGCCTGCGCAGCCTCTCGTCGGTCCTCCGGGTTGTCGATCAGCCTCGCCCAAGTCTCCGGCGTGTAGCTGAATTTCGTCAGATAGAGCGGCATCGTTTCCCCCTCGCTGGCGGCCCTTTCCCATCGAAGTATGACCCCCACAACGGGACGAACTCTTTGCTCCCGTTGTCGGCACGCGCCGTAGGTACTTTCGGACGAGCCGTAGGGAAGCGTAGGGGCTAGACGGGCGCGCGGGAAGAGCCCTGTGCCTCAGTTCAGCAGGCTCAACCGGCCTCTGTCTGAGAGCACCGCCGCGAAGGAACCGGCCGGGCTCACGCCCGCTCGATTCTTGAAGGCCCCCTAGGACGGGGAGCCCCCGCCCGGCTCGATCCACGCGCAGGCGGCTCCTCGGGTGCAAACCCGCTTGCACGCGAGCGCCGCTGAAGGACTCGGGCCTAACATGCCGACGGCCGCGAGCCGACACCGGCCCGGCGCCCACGCCATGGACACCACACGACGCGGCAATTACGAGTCCGGAGCGGACTACGTGCTCGAGTACGGCGAGCTGCGCTTCACCTTCAACGAGCGCGACTTCGTCGAGCGCGTCGAGCAGGCGGGACTGAGGCTCGGCTTCGTCACCGCTCCGCTCGACGACGACGAGCGCGACGACCTCGTGAACCTGACCGTCAACGGCGAGGTGTCGGAGCCCGCGTCGGCGCTCGGCGACCACGTCAACGACGCCTGGCAGGACCTCGCCGGGCCCGCCGACCGGTCGCTCGTCCACTGGCTGCGGCGGCTCGTCTTCCGCGGCGCGTGGCTCGACCAGCGCGTAAAGGAAGGCGAGCTCGAGGTAGTCTTCGACGAGGAGACCCACACGTTCGGGTACGCGCAGCCGGACCGCGGCTCCGAGCCGCTCGAGCTTGCGCCGGAGCCCTCGTGGGTGGCGGTCGGCTACCGCCGCTAGGGCCCGGCGGGCGCGCTTAGCCCGAGAGCAGGTCGGCGCGCGCCGTTCCCGACGTCGCCGCGAGGGCGCCCGGCTCCTCGCCGCGCGCGCCGCCGGCGGGCTCGAGGACTATCCGCGTCGTCGCGAGACGAGCGAGCTCGTCGCTCAGTGCGAGCGTGGCGACAACGGCGAGCGAGCCCGCGCCGTCGAGCCGTCGCGCGGCCGCGAATACGCGTCGCGCGGCGTCGGGCGCTATCGCCTCGAGCGAGTCGACGGCCAGGAGCGCGTCTCCCCCGCGCTCGGCGACGCGTTTGGCGCGCTCGAGCGCGAGCTCCGCCGCCACCGCCTGATCGTCGATCGAGCCGTCGGCGCCGCCACCGACCACCCGCACGGCGCCGGCGCGCCACGTGCTCACGTCTTCGGGGCGCGCGCGCGCAAGGGCGACCGTCACCTCGACCTCAGGGTGCGCCTCGGAGATCGCGCCGAGCAGGCGCCGTAGCAGCACGCCTCCCTCGGCCCCCGGCGGGTCGACGATCGCGACGCGTGAGCCCTTGCCGAAAGGCGTCGACGCGAGCTCCTCGGGCGCGGTCAGCCGCTCGGTGGCGTAGGCGGCGGGAACGTCCTCGAAGCGCGGGCGCTCGGCCGGCGGCTCGGCGGGCTCGCCGTTCACCGTCTCGACGCGCACGAGCGAGGGGTGGCGCTCCGAGCGCCGCGGCGCGCGCACAGGGCCGCCGACCTCGTCGCCCGGGCGAAGCTCGCAGCGACGGATCTGGGCCGGTGAGACGTGCACGTCGTCGCGGCCGTGTCCGAAGCCCTCGCCGCGCAGAAAGCCACCGCCGTTCGGGAGCACGTCGAGCACCCCGGTGCGAGGCTCGGTCGGCTCCTCGGCGCTGGAGGAGCCCTCCTCGTCGCCCTCGTCGGAGCGCGGCCGGCGACCGCCGCGGCCGCCGCGCGGGCGATCGCCCGTCTCTGGGCGCTCGGCCTCGGGCGCGCGTCCGCGGCCGCCGCGCCGACCCCCGGTGCGCGGGCGGCGGCCGGCGTCCTCGCCGGCGCTCGCCTCGCCCGCGCCGTCTCGCTCGCCGTCGTCGGCCGTGCCCTCGCCGCCCACACCTTCGGCGTGCTCGACGATTGCCGCGACGAGCTCCTCGCGGCGCAGCCGTCGAAAGCCCTCGACGCCGAGCTCCGCGGCGATCGCGTGCAAGTCGGCGAGTGGGCTCGCCTCGAGCTCCGTGCGGTTGAGGACGGCCATGGCTAGGTGCGCGCGCTCGGCGCCGTCATCGAGCCGTCGTCCTCGAGCTCTGCACGAGCCCCTCGAGCCACGTGCCGAACTCCGGCCGTGCCCGCCAGTCGGCGCTGAAGCGCTCGATCCCGGCCTCGGTCAGAGGGTGGTCGAGCATCTGGCGCAGGATCTTGCCGGGTGCAGTCGCCACCTCGCACCCGACCCGGGCGGAGATCACCGCGTGGAGGGGGTGGCGCAGCGAGGCGGCGAGCACCTGGGCCTCGCTCTCGCCCGGTCGCAGCGCGCCGACGATCTCCTCGAGCACGGCAGTCGAGTCGACCGAGATGTCGTCGAGGCGGCCCATGAAGCAGGAGATGTAGGTCGCCCCCGCCTCGGCAGCGAGCAGCGCCTGGCTCGCCGAGAAGACGAGCGTCATGTTGACGCGGTGACCGTGCGTGGTCAGCTCGCGCGTCGCGGCGAGGCCCGCACGCGAGAAGGGCACCTTGACGATGACGTGCTCGTGGAGGGAGGCGAGCGCCCGGCCCTCCTCCACCATCCCGTCCGCGTCGCCCGAGACGACCTCGGCGGAGACGGGACCGTCGACGAGCTCGCAGATCCGGCGCAGGATGTCGCCGGGGTCGCCCTGCTCCTTGGCGAGCAGGGTGGGGTTGGTCGTCGCGCCGGAGAGCACGCCCCAGTCGGCGAGCTCCTCGACCTCCGCCACCGACCCGGTGTCGATGAAGAGCTTCATGGGCGGGGCGATGATGTCACACGGCCAGGCGGGCGGAAGGGAAGCCCGGGCGGCCGGGGGCGAGCCGCGTCGAGGCGAGGCGAGCGGGGCGACACGGTTCGAGGATGACCCTCCCGTCCGACGGACCGCCTCGAAGCGCGCTAGGCGGCGGCGCGCTGCCGGCGCAGTCCCTCGGGAAGGCGCAGCTCGCGCGCGACAGCCACGTCGCCGACCACCGCGGCGCGAACGGCGAGGTAGTCGGCCGTCGCGGCCACGTCGTGCACCCGGACGATGGCGGCCCCCGCCTCGACGCCGGCGGCGATCGCCGCGAGGGTGCCGCCGAGCCGGTCGGCCGGGGGACGCTCGGTGAGCGCGCCGACGAAGTCCTTGCGCGACGCGGCGAGCAGGACCGGGTGTCCGAGCGAGTGCAGTTCGCCCAGACCGCGCAGGACGGCGACGCTGTCGGGAGGAGTTTTGCCGAGGTCGAGGCCAGGGTCGACGGCGACGCGGTCGGAGGCGACGCCGTGGGCGCGGGCGACGGCCGTGCGCCGCTCGAGCAGCGCCAGAACCTCGGCGAGCACGTCGCCGTAGGCGGGAAAGGCCTTCGTCTTCGGTTCGGCTCCCGTGTGGGTGACGACGAGGGCCGCGTCGTGCTCGGCGCACGCCGCCGCGACGGCGGAGTCGCGGAGGCCGCTCGGGTCGTTGACCATGGTTGCCCCCGCCGCGAGCGCCGCGCGCGCCACGGGCGCCTTCCAGGTGTCGATCGAGACGGTGACTCCGGCTGCCGCCAGTCGCTCGACGACCGGGACGGCGCGGGCGATCTCCTCGTCGACGGTGACGGCCGGGAGGTGGGTCACACCCGACTCGCCTCCGACGTCGACGATCGCGGCGCCCTCCGCCGCCAAGCGCAGGCCGTGGGCGACGCGCGCCTCGGTCGTGCGCAGCGCGCCGCCGTCTGAGAACGACTCGGGGCTCGCGTTGACGATCCCCATCAGCGCGGGGCGCCCGGGGGCGAGCTCGAGCTCGCGGTCGGCGAGGCGAAGGAGGCTCACTGTGCGTTGGCCCACTCGGGTGCGGGCGGCAGGGTTTCGAGGGGGGAGAGCTCGTCGCCCGCGTGGCTTTCCCCCTTTGGGGGGACCGTCTCGCCGCCAGCCGAGGCGATCCCCTCCGCGGCCGCCTCCTCGCTCCACGCATCGAGCTCGCTTTGGACGCGATCCGCGTCCCATCCGTGCTCGGCAGCGAGCGCCTCCGCCACCGCGCGTGGCCCGCCCGCGTCGGGTGCGGCCAGGGCGCGCGCGTCGAGAAGTCCGAGTCGGGTCCGCCGCAGCAACACGTCGCCGACGGAGAGGGCCTGTTCGCGGCGGGCGGCGAAGCGCGCCTCGGCGAGGAGATCAGGCAGACCCGGGGCGATCGGGGTCGCCAGCGCGGGGTCGTCGGCGGTGAGGGCCAGGACCTCGTGAGCGGTGTGTCCGTAGCGAGCCGCGAGAGCGCCGCGGATGGCCTCGTCGACCCCCGCGCCCGCGGGCGCCTCGGCGAGCGCATCCGCCTCGACCGGCAGCCCGAGCGGGATCTCCTCGGTCCGGCACGGCGCCTCGAGCCCGTCGCGCTCGACGAGGCGGTCGACGACTTGCTTGGCCATCCGCCTCCAGGTGGTCAACTTGCCGCCGGTGATCGTGATCAGGCCGGAGCTCGTCTCAAACAGCTCGGCCTTGCGCGAGATGTCGACCGAGCGCTTCGTGTCGCCGGTCGATACCAGCGGACGCACCCCGGCGTAGGCTCCGAGCACGTCGGCCGGTGCGAGCGAGGTGCCAAAGAACGAGTTGCACGTCTCGAGCAGGTAGTCGACGTCCTCGCGATCGGGCGGGATGTGCTCGAGCGGCCCCGAGTAGTCGCGGTCGGTCGTCCCGAGCAGCGCGCGGCCCAGCCAGGGCAGCGCGAAGATGGTCCGCCCGTCCCCCGCGGGCACGATCGCGCCGGAGCGCAGCGGCAGGTCCTCGGCCGAGAGCACGATGTGGGTGCCGCGACTCGGGCGGATGCGCGGGATCTCCGCCTCGCCGCGGATCTCCTCCGGGCGGATCCGGTCGGCCCACACTCCCGTCGCGTTGACCACCGTCCCCGCCCCCACGTCGAGCGTCCGCCCGCTCGTGCCGTCGACGCAGCGCACGCCCGCGGCCCGCCCACCCTCCTCGATCAACTCGCGCACCTCGCAACGGTTAACGCAGACGGCGCCGAAGCGCTCGGCCTCTCCGAGCACGGTGAGCGTGAGCCTGACGTCGTCGGTCTGACAGTCGTAGAAGAGGTACGCGGAGGTCGGCTGCCGATGAGCGAGAGCCGGGAGGTGCTCGACAACGTCTTCGCCAGGGATTATCCGGTGGCGCTCCGGGCTCCAGTCGTCCCCTGCCCCGTAGCCGTAACGAAGGCGGCGATCCGGCCGGCGGCGCAGCCGCTCGCTCGCCATCACGTCGTACATGTTTAGGCCCATGCCGATCATCCGGTCCGGGCGCTTGTCGTCGAACGCGGTGACGAGCATCGGCAGCGGCTTGACCAGGTGCGGCGCGAGCTTGACCATGAGCGCCCGCTCGAGCAACGCCTCGCGCACGAGGCCGAGGTCGAAGCTCTGGAGGTAGCGCAGGCCGCCGTGAACGAGCTTCGAGGATCGGCTCGAGGTGCCCGACGCGTAGTCCGCCCGCTCGACGAGCGCGACGGTGTAGCCGCGCGACGCCGCGTCGAGGGCCACCCCGGCCCCGGTGATGCCTCCGCCGATGACCACGACGTCGAAGCGCTCGGCCTCCATAGCGGCGAGAGCATCGTCGCGCGCGATCACACGTCTGAGATTAGGGGCTCCTCCTGCGGATGGTCGCCCATAGTCGTCGCGTGCGGGCGGCGCCAGGCGATCGCGGCGACGAGGGCGAGGGCGACGCCGCCAAGGGATGAGCAGCGGGAGCGCACCGGGGCCGCGGTCGCCGCCGCGCCTCCGCTTTGGGGCCGCGGAGCGCGAACCTGGGAGATCTGTTCGGAGCCCGCGTCGGAGAAGGCGCGCCATGCGCTGGGGGAGCCGCTCGCACTGGCCGACAGGCTCGCGCCGGTGATCGCCGGATCCGCCAGGTCGCGTGAGGGACGTCAGCTGAGGG
>DAIOHA010000018.1:0-12427 GCA_036744955.1 Thermoleophilaceae bacterium
TTCCTCGATCACTTCTTCCTCGCCGTGTACCTCCGCCGCAAGGTGCACTTCATGGCCAAGTCACAGCTCTTTCAGCGCCCGATGCAGTGGATCTACAACCCGGGCGGAGTCTTCCCGATCCAGCGCGGGCAGCGCGACGAGGAGGCGTTCAGGACCGCCCACGCCGTGCTCGCCCGCGGCGACATCGTCGTCATGTACGCCGAGGGCGGGCGCTCACGCTCGGGCGAGCTCGGCGAGCCCAAGCCGGGCCTCGGCCGCCTCGCGCTCGAGTCGGGCGCGACCATCGTCCCGACGGCGATCTATGGCTCGGAGCGCGCGCGCAACTGGAAGCGCCTCCAGTTCCCCAAGGTGACCGTGCAGTTCGGCGACCCGGTTCGCTTCGAGCGCGTCGAGTCGCCGACGCGCGAGCAGGCCCAGGAGGCCTCGGAGCTCGTCTTCGCCGAGATTTCGGCGCTGTACTCGGCGCTGCGCGCCAACGGGCGCCGGCGGGCGGTGCGCGCCGCCCGCGCGGCCCGCCGCGCGGCCGAGGCGGCGGGCCGCCGCCCCGCTACGGGCTAGCGCGGTCGGGCTCCGGCCAGCGGCGCGAAGGACAGAACGCTCCCAGAGGAGCGCCGCCTCGTCGGGCTGGCGGGCTTCTCTCGAGCTCGCGCGTCACCACCGCCCGCGGTCGGTAGCCTGCTCGGAGGATGAGTGAGCGCAGCGCGTCGGAGGACGACCCGAGACGGGCCAAGGTGGACAACCCGACCGAGGACGAGCTCGACCTCGAGGGTCCAAACGAGTCGGCGCCCGGGCACGAGCCCGCCGACGAAGCGGCGGAGGGCGGCACCGCGCCACCCGCCGAGGATGCCTGACCGCGCCTAGCGCCCCGCTGGGTCCTCGCCGACCCCGCCCTCGGGGCCCTCGAGAGGGGGGCGCTGGTCGGTTCCCTGAAAGTTGTCCGCCTCGCCGTAGGCCGCGCCGGTGCGATCGGACTCGGGCTCGGGCGCCCCGCGCGGGTGACCGCCCTCGGCGTGCTCGGCGTTCTCGATCAGGTCCGCCTCGGCGAGCTCGAATCCCTCGGCTTCGCCCTCGCCCGCCTCGACGAGCGGGCGCTCGGCTGGGTCGAGGTCGTCGTCGTCGACTCGTCCGCCGATGCCCGCGGCCTCGGCTGCGGCGGCATCAGCTTCGGTGTCGACGAGGTCGCGGTCGGGCTCGGGGATGCGGTCGGGGGTCGTGTCCATGCCGTCTCCTCTGCGGTCGGTGTCGGTGAGCCGGAGCTCGTAGCCGCATGGCTACCCGCCGCGCGCCGCACTCAAGCCGCCGGCCCGGAGTGACAGACTCCGCGCCCATGCCGTCGCGCATCTTCTCCCCCGGGCTGCTCGAGGGACAGGTGTCGCTCGTGACGGGCGGGGGAACGGGCCTCGGGCGCGCGACCGCGCTCGAGCTCGCCGCCTGCGGCGCTCGTGTGGTGGTGGCCGGGCGCCGGCCCGAGCCGCTCGAGGAGGCCGCCGCCGCGTGCGAGGGCGGCCGCGGCGAGGCGATCGTCTGCGACGTGCGCGAGGAGGATCAGGTCGACGCGCTGGTCGAGCGCACTCTCGCCCGCCACGGCCGGATCGACCTGCTCGTCAACAACGCCGGCGGCCAGTACATGGCGCCCGCCGAGAGCATTACGCCGAAGGGCTTTCGCACCGTGGTCAGGCTCAACCTCGAGGGCACGTGGCTCATGACCCACGCGGTCGCCACCCGGGCGATGATCCCGCAGGGGGGAGGCAAGGTCGTGTGCGTGACGCTCTCGCCGCATCACGGGTTGCCCGGGATGGCGCACTCCTCGGCGGCGCGCGCCGGCGTCGAGAACCTCATGCGCGTGCTCTCGATCGAGTGGGCGCGCTTTGGGATCCGGCTGACGGCGCTCGCCTCGGGCCACTTCGGCACCGAGGCGATCCAGAAGTATCCGGAGCCGGTGCGCGAGAACGTAGCCCGCTCGGTCCCGCTCGGGCGGCTCGGGCGGCCAGAGGAGCAGGCGTGGCTCATCGCCTACGTTGCCTCGCCGGCCGGCGACTACCTCTCGGGCACGACTCTGACCCTCGACGGGGCGCGCGACAACTGGGTCGGGCCGTGGCCGCCGGGGGAGATCGCCGACCCGGAGGGTAGGCCGCTGGCGGAGGAGCGCATGGCGCGGGGCGAGGCGCCGGCCGGCGCGGCCGCTCAGCCGCGCGGGCCGGACACGAGCGCCTCCTGAAGCGGCAGCAGGCGCTCGGCGTCGGGCCGACGCCGATGTGCACCTCGCGGCGCTCGAACACGTACGTCTCGACCGCGCGCTCGAGGTTGCCCATGCACATGTGATAGGCCGCCAGCGTTAGGCCCTCCCGGGCCGAAGCGCCGTTGGGCGAGCGCCAGGTAGGGGGCGGCGCCGTTCAGCGAGCGCCTCGGGTCGTAGCGCGTGTCGACGGCGCGACGGCGCCGCTCGAGGGCGACGACCCGCCGAGCCCCGCGCGGCGGACGCGAGCCGAGCGTGCGCGTCGGCTGCGCCGGTGCTCGCGCTCGATCCGGGCGGTCAGGCGCTTCGACGCGGCGAGGTCCACCCGCATCCCGAGCAGGCCGGTGGCCGTACCCGGAAGGATCTGCCCGAGTCCCACCGCGCCCTCGGGGTCGCCGCTCGCGGCCACGTCGGGCCGGCCGGTGCTCTCGAGCAGGACGAGCGCCTCGAGCGTCTCCGGCTCGACGTCGTGGCGACGCGCGGCCGCCTCGACGAGCGGGCGCAGCCGGGCGGTTCGAGCGGCGCTTCCCACGGCGCCGGTGGGATCGTGTAGAGCGGATGCGCGTAGCCGTCGCGCGCACGCTCGAGCAGCTCCTCGTCGCCGAGCTCGGAGGGCGCGAACGGCTCGTAGTCGGCGACCTCGGCGATGCTCGCGGCGCCCGGCGGCGAGTCAGGGATGCCGGCCGGCCGCCCCTCGGAGAGGCCGCCGGCGACCGCGAGCACGGCCGCCGCTCCGAGCCCGACGGCGAGTGCGACCGCCGCGAGCATCCTGCGCCGCCGCGCCGATAGCCCAAACAAGCCGACCCTCGCCACGCCCCCAGACTAGGGGGCGGGGTGGGCCCGCACGCCTCGCCTCAGGTCGTCATGCCGGTGAACTGGCCACCCGTGACGTTCAGGACCTGTCCGTGCACGAAGTTCGACCACGGCGAGCACAGGAAGAACACGCCGCCGGCGGCCTCCTCGGGCGTCGCCGGCCGCCCCAGCGGGATCAGCATCGACGCCATCTGACGCATCTGGTCGGGGATGCCGAGCTGGATCTCCTCGCCGTCCTTCTGGAAGGTCCCGGCCTCTTCCTTCGAGGCGGTGAGGCGCGTTTCGACGAAGCCGAAGGCCACCGCGTTGACGTTGATCTTGAACTGGCCCCACTCCTTGGCGAGCGTCTTCGTGAGGCCGACGACCCCCGACTTGCCCGAGGAATAGTTGGCCTGCCCCGCGTTGCCCATCGTCCCCGAGATCGAGGAGATGTTCACGACCTTGCGAAAGACCTCGCGGCCTTCCTCGCGCTCCTGCTTGGCGGGCTCGCGCAGATGCGGCGCCGCCGCGCGCAGGATGCGGAAGGGCACGACGTTGTGGATGTCGAGCATGGCCTGGAACTGCGCGTCGGACATCTTGTGGATCGGCCCATCCCACGTGTAGCCGGCGTTGTTGACGATGATGTCGATCTGCCCGAAGGCCTCGACCGCGCGCTCGATGAGCCCTTCCGGGACTCCGTCCTGGGTGAGGTCGCCGGCGAAGGAGACCGCCTCCCCACCGATCTCGCCCGCCGCCTCCTCGGCGATGTCGCCGTCGAGGTCGTTGACGAGGACGCGCGCGCCGTGCTCGGCCAACAGGTCGGCTGTCGCGCGGCCGATGCCGCGCGCCGATCCGGTGACGATCGCCGCCTTGCCGTCGAGAACTCCCACTGTTCTTCGCTCCTGTGTCGGTGTCGGGTCGCTTCCGCGGGCGGGGATCATGACGATCGCCCCGTGGCCGTGACGGTCGGCTCCGGTACGCATGCTCCGCCGCGCGCCGGGAGGCGTGTCGCGCCGACGGCCGGTCGACCTAGACTGCGCGCATGACGATCGGCATCGTGGGGCTCGGCTACGTCGGCCTGCCGCTCGCCGTCGCCTTTGCCGAGGAGGGTGTCGAGGTCGTAGGCGTCGACGTCGACGCGCGCAAGGTCGAGGCGCTGCGTTCGGGGCGCTCCTACGTCGAGGACATCGATGACGAGCGGCTCGGCCGCGCGTCCGAGCGGATCCACCCCACCACCCGCTACGCCGACGTGGCGCGCGTCGAGGCGATCCTGATCGCCGTCCCCACGCCGCTCACCGCGAACCGCGAGCCTGACCTCGGCCCGCTCGTCGACGCGGCTCGCTCGCTCGCCGGCGTGCTCCAGGAGGGTCAGCTCGTGGTGCTCGAGTCGACGACCTATCCGGGCACGACGCGCGAGCGGCTCGTGCCGCTGCTCGAGGAGTCGGGGCTCGCCGCGGGCTCGGACTTCCACCTCGCCTTCTCGCCCGAGCGCGTCGACCCCGGGCGCACCGACCACACGCTGCGCACGACCCCCAAGGTCGTCGGCGGACTCACGCCCGCGTGCCTCGAGCGGGCCGTCACCCTGTACGAGACCGTGTGCGACGAGCTCGTGCCGGTGTCGGGGCCCGAGGCGGCGGAGCTCTCGAAGCTGCTCGAGAACATCTTCCGCTCGGTCAACATCGCGCTCGTCAACGAGCTCGCGATGCTGTGCGACCGCATGGCGATCGACGTGTGGGAGGTCGTCGAGGCGGCGGCGACCAAGCCCTACGGGTTCATGCGCTTCGACCCCGGTCCGGGGATGGGGGGCCACTGTCTGCCGGTCGATCCCTTCTACCTGGCCTGGAAGGCGCGCGAGTACGACACGCCGACGGAGTTCGTCGAGCTCGCCGGCGAGGTCAACCAGGCAATGCCGTACTTCTGCGCCGAGAAGGTCGCCCGCGCGCTGAACGACCACTCGAAGCCCGTGCGCGGCTCGCGCGTCGCGGTCATTGGGGTGGCCTACAAGCCCGGGGTCGGCGACCTGCGCGAGTCGCCCGCGCTCAAGATCATGCGCCTGCTGCGCGAGCGCGGCGCCGAGCTCGTCTACCACGACGACCACGTCGCCGAGCTCCCCGGTTTCGGGCTCGCCAACTCGAGCCTGGCGGACGCACTCGCCGGCGCCGACGCTGCGGTGATCGTCACCGTGCACCCGAGCCTCGACGTCGAGGCAGTGGTCGAGCGGGCGCCGCTCGTGGTCGACCTGCGCGGCGTCACGCGGGCGATCGAGGCGCCGCACCTGACGCGTCTCTGAGGGAGGCGGCAGCGTCCCGGAGCGAGCCGCTCCACCCGCGCCGTGCGGCCCGCGCAGCGGTGGCTCGGGCGCTCGCTCCCGCGAGCACTCACGTTTTGCGCTCGGCCGCCGACGTGAGGGACATGCGCCCCACCCTCCGGGTACTCGCGCGCCGCCGTTCGGCCGCCCCGAGCGGGGGCGCCGCGTGATCACGGCTGGCCCCCGGGCGGCCGGCGCCCGCCTGCTCGAGCCTCGAGCATCCGCCGTGCGTGCTCGTGATCGAGAGCAACCTCGAGGACGCGCTCTCGATCGGTGAGATGCTGCGCGCGACACTCGTCGATGAGGTCGGTGTGCGCAGACGCGCGACGCTCGGGGAGGCGCGCGGAGGCCTCGTGGCCGGCGACGTGGCCTGGGTGCTGCTCGATCTGTCGCTGTCCGACGCTCCGGGGCTCGAGTCGGTGGCACGGCTGCAGCAGGCGGCGCCCGACCTCCCGCTCGTTGTCCTGGGCGGGCCGGGCGAGGAGGGGCTCGCCGTCCAGGCCGTGCACGAGGGGCGCAGGACTACCTGCTCAAGGGCAGCCTCGACGCCGGCCTGCTCGGGCGCGGGAGCCGCTACTGCCCGGTCGACATGCTCAAGGTCGACCGCTCCTTCGTCGCGCGGCTCGCCGACGGCGCGCGCCAGCGGCGCCTGTTCGCCTCGGTGGTCGGGATTGCGCATGCGCTTGGCCTGCGGGCGGTCGCCGAGGGCGTCGAGACGCGCGAGCAGCGAGGAGGTCGTTCGCAACGGGTGTGACGCTGTCCAGGGCTACTTCGTGTGCCGCCCGGCCTCGGCGGGCGCGCTCGACGACTGCCTCGTGCATCCGCCCACGCACGCCGCCGTCTGAGCGCCGCCACGTGCCGAGGCGCGCGCCCCGCGCGGCGCATCTAGGCTCACAGGGCGCCGTGCCCCTCTACGACTTCAGCTGTTCTCGCTGCGGGAGCCGGTTCGAGGAGCTCGTCCGGGCCGGCGCGAGCGCCCGTTGCCCCGAGTGCGGGGCCGAGGAGACCGTGAGGCTCTTCTCGCCGGTGTCGGCACCGCACCGCTTCCATCTCGACCGCCGCTTCGCCCGCGACAGCGACGCCCGCCGCTCCGAGCGCGAGGCGGAGCGCTTCGAGCGCTTTCGCGAGGCGCGCCGGCGGCGGCGCGAGCAGGGCTCCGGCGGCTCGGAGACGGGGTAGCGCACCGCGCAGCGCTGCGTTAGAGCCTGCGGCTAGAGCCCGAGCTGACGCCCGAGGATCTCGCGCATGATCTCGTCCGTGCCGCCGCCGATCGGCCCGAGGCGCGCGTCGCGCGCGGCGCGGTCGAGCTCGGCGACCGGGTCGGTGTCCTCCACGTCGGCGCGCGCGCCGTCCGCTGCGCCGCCGTGCCCCGGCCACGTGTAGAGCCCGCGCTCCGCGACCAGCCGCAGCGCTCGCTCCGCCACCTCGAACAGGCCGCGCTGGGTCACGAGCTTCGCCATCGTCACCTCTCGCACCGCGTCCTCGCCGGCGTGGAAGCGTCGCAGCGCGGCGTAGGTGAGGGCGCGGCCGGTCTCGAGCTTCAGCGCCATCTCCGCCGCCGCGTGGCGGAAGGCCTGCCCCGGGCGCGCCGGCGCTAGCCCGAGCGTGCGCTCGAGCGCCGCGCTCATGCCGCCGACGGCGCCGAGCGCCATCAGCAGTCGCTCCCACTGGAAGTTGGCCATGATCAGGTAGAAGCCGCGGTTCTCCTCCCCGAGCAGGTTCTCCTCGGGGACGAAGACGTCCGTGAAGCTCAGCTCACCGGTGTCGGAGGCGTGCCAGCCGAGCTTCTCGAGCTTGCGCGAGACCGCGAAGCCCTCGCTGCCGCGCTCGACGATGAGGAACGAGAGCCCGCGGTGACCTCCCTCGCCGGTGGTCTTGACCGCGGTTACCACGTAGTCGGCCCGCACGCCGTTGGTGATGTAGGTCTTCGCTCCGCTCACGACCCAGCCGCCGTCGACCGGCTCGGCGCGCGTACGGATGCCGGCGACGTCCGAGCCGGCGTCGGGCTCGGTGATCCCGAGCGCGGCGATGCGCTCCCCGCGGATCGCGGGCCTGAGGAAGCGCTCCTGCTGCTCCGGCGTGCCGAACTTCCAGATCGGGGGCGTGGCGATCCCCGTGTGCGCTCCTATCGCTGCGGCCAGGCCACCCGATCCGCAGCGCGCGAGCTCCTCGACGAATATCGCGTCGTCGAGGTGGTCGCCGCCCTCGCCGCCGAGCTCGCTCGGATACTTGAGCCCGAGCAGGCCGCGCTCGGCGAGCTCGGCGAACAGCTCGCTCGGGAACCAGCGGTCGCGCTCCCACTCGCCGACCCGCGGGCGCAGGTCGCGCTCGACGAACGCGCGCAGCTCGAGTCGTCGGCGCTCGTGCTGCTCGTCGAAGGGAGGCAGCGGGCGCGCCGGCGCCGCGGGCGGGACACCGCGCTCAGCGAGGCCCGCACTCGTCACCCGAGCACCGTGTGGCCGCGGCCGGCGTGGTCGAAGCCGATCAGGTCGCCGGAGCGGTTGCGCGGGCCCGAGTGGAAGTAGGCGCGCACCTCGCAGATGCGGTCGTCGCGGAAGACGAACCACTCCGTGCCGCGGTCGAGACGCCGCTCGCCTCTCTCGGGGTGCCGCCAGGTCATCGTCCACTCGATGCACGCCTCGTCGCCCTGCTCGATCCCGTGCTCGAACGTCCACCGACCCTCGAGGTGCTCGACCGCGAAGCGCGTGTGCTCGCCGATCGTTCGTGCGCCCTCGTGCGGGCCGAGGCGCGTGTAGTAGTGGACCGCGTCGTCGGTGAAGAACGACGCGACGTGCTCGGCGTCGCCCGTGTTGAGCGCCTCGTAGTAGGCGCGAACGTGGTCGAGGCGTGCGCCCACCGGCGTCAGGTCGTGGCCGCCCCGTGCTCGAGCCGGCTGCGCACGTCGCCGGTCACCGGATTCGCGTGGCCCGCCCACACCGCGCGCGGCTCGAGGGCGGCGAGCTTCCGCAGGCTGGAGCGTGCCTGCTCCGTGCTCCAGTTGAACGCGCGGTGTGGCAGCCGCGCCTCGCCGAAGCGCGAGGTCTGGGGGTCGAGCATGTAGAGGGCGTCGCTCGCGAGCGCGAGGCCGTCCTCCTCGCGCCAGAGGCCGATGAGGCCGGGCGCGTGGCCGGGCAGATGCACGACGCGGAACCCGGCGACCTCGTCGCCCTCGGACACGGTCCCGGCAACGTTCACCGGCCCCCCGTCCCAGTGCGTGTTCGCCGGGCCGAGCCACTTTCCGTACCAGTCGAGCAGCGACAGGTCCCAGTAGTGGCGACCGCCGTCGCCCTCGGCGTCGGCGACCTCCTCGGGGTGGCAGAGGACGGGCGCCCCGAGCGCCGGCGCCGACCCGCGGTGGTCGGGGTGGGCGTGGCCGAGCACGATGCGGCGTAGGCCGCCCATGCGCTCGCAGATGTCGCGCAGCGGGCCCGTCATGTCGCCGATGCCGGCGTCGAACATCGTCACGCCGCCCTCGTCCTCGATCAGGTAGACGTTCATTCCGCGCACCGGCACGCCGCCGCGCACGACCCACACGCCCCGGGCGACCGGCTCCATGGTGGGCTTGCCAAGGACGAAGGTGGAGCGGTACCCGCTCGCCACGTACTAGACCCCGTAGGAGCGGCCGATCACGTCGAGCATGATTTCGTCCGTGCCCGCGCCGATGCGGTTGAGGCGCATGTCGCGCCACACGCGCTCAATTCCATACTCCTTCATGTAGCCCGCGCCGCCGTGGATCTGGATGCACTCGTCGGCGACCTCGACGGCGATGCGCGAGGCGTGCAGCTTCGCCATCGAGATCTCGCGCACCGGGTATTCGCCGTTCTGAAAGCGCCACGCCGTCGTGTAGACCATCTGGCGCGCCGACTCGATCTGGGTCGCCATCTCGGCGAACTTGTGCCGGATGACCTGGAACTTCCCGATCGGGCGCCCGAACGCCGTCCGCTCGTGCGCGTACTCGAGCGTCTTGTCGAAGGCGCGCTGGGCCCCCGCGACGCAGCCCGCCGCGCCGATCAGGCGCTCGCCCTGGAGCTCCCACATGATGTGGTAGAAGCCCTTGCCGACCTCGCCGAGCACGGCGTGGTCCGGCACGCGCACGTCGTCGAAGGCGAGCAGCGCGGTGTCGGACGCGTGCATGCCGAGCTTCTCGAGCTTCTTCTCGCGGATCACGCCGGGCGAGTCCATGTCGACCAGGAAGAGCGTGAAGCCGTCGTAGCCCGCGTCAGGGTCGGTCTTCGTGACGAGCACGATGAAGTCGGCACGGTGGCCGTTGGTGATGTAGGTCTTCGACCCGTTGATGACCCACTCGTCGCCGTCGCGCACGGCGCGGGTCTTGATGCCGGACACGTCGGAGCCGGCGTCGGGCTCGGTGATGCCGAGGCAGGCGATCTTCTCGCCGCGGATCGCGGGCGCGAGGTAGTCGCGCTTCTGCTCCTCGGTGCCGAACAGGTGGATCGGTGGCGTCGCCATGTCGGTGTGGACGGCGATCCCCATGGCGAGCCCGCCTGAGTTCGCGCGCGTCATCTCCTCGGCGAGCACGAGGTTCGCGTAGTAGTCGCCGCCCTGCCCGCCGTACTCCTCCGGATACGAGAGCCCGAGAAAGCCGAGCTCGCCCATCCGCTCGAAGACCCAGTCGGGGAAGGTGGTCTCCTCCCACTCCTCGGCGTGCGGGGTGAGCTCGCGCTCGACGAACGCGCGAATCGAGTCGCGCAGCTGCTCGTGCTCTTCGGTGAAGATGAAGTGCCCGCGGCCGGCCGCGTGGTCGGGCTTAACGACCGCGTCGGCGGCGGGGGAGACGGGGCTCGTCATGCGGTTCTGGTCCCTCCTCGAACGGTGCCTGGAGACGGACGCTACAGGAGCGAGCGACACCACGCCACGCTAACTGGCAGAGTGCCAACAACACTCGGAGCCGGCCGACGGCCGGTCACAGGCGGCCGGCCGAGGTGAGACGATGCGCGGGAGACGTTGAGCTACACCACCATCCGTTACGAGCCCGACGACTCCGGCGTCGCCACCGTCACGCTCGACCAGCCCGAGACGCGTAACGCGCTCTCGGACGAGCTGCTCGGCGAGTTGACCGACGCGCTCGAGGCGGCGCGCGCGGACGCGGGCGTGCGCTGCGTGGTGCTCGCCTCCTCGCACGAGAAGGTGTTCTCTTCGGGCGCGAACCTCGCCGGCTTCGCGGGCGACGTGCCGCTCGTCCACAAGCACCTCGGCACGGAGCGCTTTCCCCGCCTCTTCCGGCTCATCGGCGAGCTCGGCAAGCCGACGATCGTCAAGGCCGGGGGACACGTGCTGGCCGGCGCGCTCGGCATCGCCCTCGCCTGCGACCTGATCGTGGCCGGCGAGTCGGCGACCTTCGGCACGCCCGAGATCAGCGTGGGCGCCTTTCCGTTCATGATCATGGCGCTCATCTACCGCAACGTCCCACGCAAGAAGACGAACGAGATGTTGCTCCTCGGCGAGCGGCTCACGGCGACGGAGGCGCGCGAGGTCGGGATCGTCAACAAGGTCGTGCGCGACCGCGACCTCGACGCCGCGGTCGACGATTGGGCGGCGCGACTCGCGACGAAGTCGCCGCTCGTCATGCGCCTCGGCAAGGACGCGATGTTCCGGCAGATGGACATGGCCTTCCTCGACGCGCTCGACTACCTGCGTGCGCAGCTCACGGTCACGCTCTCGACCGAGGACGTCGTCGAGGGTGTGCAGGCGTTCTTTGAGAAGCGCGCGCCGGAGTGGCGCGGGCGGTGAGGCGCCGATGAGCACGGGCGCTGGCGAAGCCGAGCGCGAGCTGTCCGTCACCGAGGCGCAGGCGCGACCGTCGCTGCGCTCGCTCGTCGACGATCTGGAGGAGCGCCGAGCCCGCGTGCGGGCGGGCGGCGGCCCCGAGAAGGTCGCGAAGCAGCACGAGCGTGGCAAGCTCACCGCCCGCGAGCGCCTCGACCTGCTCTTCGACTCGGGCACGTTCACCGAGCTCGGTATGCACGGGCGGCCGCACTTCTCGCAGCGGGCGATGGAGGGCGTCGAGGCCCCGGCCGACGGGGTCGTCACCGGCTACGGGAAGGTCGACGGCCGGCTCGTCGCCGTCGCCGCCTACGACTTCACGGTCATGGCCGGCTCGATGGGTATGACGGGCGAGCTCAAGGTGACGCGCTTGCGGGAGCTCGCGCTCACCCAGCGGATCCCGATGGTCTGGCTGCTCGACTCGGCCGGCGCGCGCATCCAGGAGGCCGTGGGGTCGCTGTTCGCGGGGTCCGGCCACCTCTTCCGCGAGGAGGTGACGATGAGCGGCGTGGTGCCCCAGGTCGCCGCGCTCATGGGGCCGTGCGCGGCCGGCACCGCCTATATCCCCGGTCTAGCCGACTTCGTGCCGATGGTCAAGGGGCGCGGCTCGATGGCGCTGGCCGGCCCGCACCTGGTGCGCGCGGTCACCGGAGAGGACGTGACCCAGGAGGAGCTCGGCGGCGCGCGGGTGCACTGCCGGCGCTCCGGGGTAGGCGACCTCGAGGTCGGCTCCGACGAGGAGTGCGTCGAGGCGATCAAGGAGTACCTCGGCTTCTTTCCCCAGCACTCGGGCGAGCCACCGCCGGTGCGTCCGGCCGACGACCCTGCAGACCGCTGCGACGAGGCGCTGCTCGACGTCCTGCCCGACTCCAACCGCAAGCCGTACGACATGTACGACGTGATCCGCCGCATCGTCGACGACGGCCGGCTGTTCGATCTCAAGCCCGGCTTCGCCAAGACGGTCATCACCTGCCTGGCGCGCATGGGCGGGCGCCCGGTCGGCATCGTCGCGAGCCAGCCGAAGCAGCTCGGCGGCATCCTCGAGAACGACTCCGCCGACAAGGCGGCGCGCTTCGTCAGCCTGTGCGACGCCTTTGGCATCCCGCTCCTGTTCCTCCAGGACGTGCCCGGGTTCATGGTCGGTACCAAGGTCGAGGCGGCCGGCATCATCCGCCACGGCGCGAAGATGCTGTACGCCGTCTCGCGCGCCACGGTGCCCAAGGTCACGGTGATCCTGCGCAAGGCCTACGGCGCGGGCTACTACGTCATGTGCGGCAAGGCCTACGAGCCCGACCTGATCGTGGCCTGGC
>DAIOHA010000019.1:0-9219 GCA_036744955.1 Thermoleophilaceae bacterium
TGAGACCTTCGGTTCCGTAGACCGACGCTCTATCCAGCTGAGCTACGGGCGCTCGAGCCGGGAGGTTAGCGAGCCGGCGACGCGCGGAGACGGCGTCCCTGGCGCGCTCGATCTCTGCGCGCACGCGGTCCGGGCCTAACCTCGAACCGGGTTCGGAGGGCGACTCGATCCACTTTTGGCCCGCCGGGTCAACATCGCGCTCGCCGGACGGAGGGCGCACGAGGTCCTCGCTTCTCATCCCCGCACGCGCACGCGCGAGTGTGGGTCGAGCGCCTCGGCGGGCGGGCGATCGAGGGGGCGCAGGCGCGCGGCAAGCACCTGCTCGTCCGCTTCGAGGGCGATCAAGTCCTCCACTCCCATCTCGGAATGACCGGCGCGTGACGCATCCGCGCCCGCGGCGGAGCGTTCGGGCGCTCTCCCAGTGCCGTCTGGGTGGGGCTACGCGGCGATCCCTGGGAGGCGCTTCAGTTTTCGCGGCTCCACGCTCGACCTGCTGAGCGCCGCGCGCGTGCGCTCGCATCCGCGCCTGTCGCGCCTCGGGCCCGATATCTGCACGCCGGAGTTCGACGCCGAGCTGGCGCTCGCTCGCATACGCGCCGAGGACCCCGCACGCGGCCTCGGCGACGCGCTGCTCGACCAGCGCTCCGTCGCCGGGATCGGGAATCTGTGGAAGGTCGAGGCGTGCTGGCTCGCCGAAATCGACCCGTGGCGTCCGCTCACGCGCATCGGCGACGAAGAGATCCTCGCGGTCCTCGCCGAGGCGCGTCGGTGCATGCTCGACTCGACGGCCAACGGCGCCACTGGCGATTCATGCGGCTGTACGGAACGGCCGGGGGGCCGTGCCCGCGCTGCGGCGAGCGAGTGCGCGTTCGTCGCCAGGGCGATGCCGCGCCCAACGTGGTGGTGCCCGGGCTGCCAGCGCTGACCGCCCGACCTGTGACTCACGTCGCCTCGGGAGCGGAGAGGGCGGGATTCGAACCCGCGAGAGAGCTTGCGCCCCCTACTCGCTTAGCAGGCGAGTGCCTTCAGCCGCTCGGCCACCTCTCCGGGAGCCGGGATTGTATGGCCGAGTTGGCGCCGCGCCCACCTGCCTTCTGGCCGCATACTCGTTTCGACCCGCTCGCAGCGGGTACCACCTGTGCGGTGGAGGTACCCGGCCCCGCCACGCCCGACCAGCCGATGCCCGGCGGACCGCCGAGCGTCCCCGAGCCTTCCCCATCGCCGATGCCGGGGGAGCCGGGGCGGCCCGGGGTGCCGGAGCCGTCGCCGCCGACCGAGCCCGAGCCGGGCCGGCCGGATGTCCCGGAGCCCGACCCCAAGGGCCCCGAGACGCCGGACGCGCCCATCGAGCCCGAGCCGCAGGTACCGCCGGAGACGGACCCCGCGATCTAGCCCTAGCGGTGGCCGGCCTCGTCCCGGAGGGGCGTAGAACGGTCCAGATAGCGAGCAAGGCAAGGGTCCGACCGTCTCTGAAAAGGTAGGAAGGCCAAGCCCGGCCTGTAACGAATTGGGCCCGCAAACGTACACAGGATGACTAACCCGGATTCGCCCCAAACTCAGGCAGCCGCCCTCGTCGATCGCGGCGAGGAACAAGGCTGCCTGAACCTGTCCGAGCTAGAGGAGTTCGTTCAGGCGCTCGGGCTGCAGGAGGACGACGTGCGAGAAATTTACGAACTGATCGACGAGAAGAACATCGAGGTGAGCGATGACTGCGGCCGCTCCGGCGTCGAGGCGACCCGTTACCTGAACGAGAACCTCGCCGGGACGACCACCGACGCGCTCCAGCTCTTCCTCAACGAGATCCGGCGCTACCCGCTGCTCACCGCGGCGGAGGAGGTCGAGCTCGCCAAGGCCATCGAGCGCGGCGACATGGAGGCCAAGGAGCGGATGATCAACTCCAACCTCCGCCTCGTCGTCTCGATCGCCAAGAAGTACCAGGGCCAGGAGCTGGGCCTGCTCGACCTCATCCAGGAGGGCATCTTCGGCCTTATCCGCGCGGCCGAGAAGTTCGATTGGCGCAAGGGCTACAAGTTCTCGACCTACGCGACGTTCTGGATCCGTCAGGCGATCCAGCGCGGCATCGCGAACAAGGCCCGCACGATCCGGATCCCCGTCCACATCGGCCAGCGTGAGCGCAAGATCGCGCGCGCCGAGCGCGATCTGGCGAGCCGGCTCGGGCGCGACCCCGACGACGACGAGATCGCTGCCGAGGCCGAGCTGCCGATCGAGCAGGTGGTCGAGGTGCGCCAGGCGGCGCGCACAATCACGAGCCTCGACCGCCCGGTCGGCGAGGAGGGCGAGACCGCGTTCGGCGACCTGCTGCCGAGCGAGGGCGCCGAGCCCGAGGAGGAGGTCGAGATGAGCCTGCGCGAGCAGACGCTGCGCCAGGCCGTCGAGCAGCTCCCCGAGCGCGAGCGCCAGGTCGTCAAGCTCCGCTACGGCATCAACGGCGACGAGCCGACACCGCTGCGGGAGACCGGCCGCCGCCTCGGGCTGTCGCCCGAGCGGGTGCGCCAGCTCGAGTCGGAGGCACTCGAGCACCTCGCCATGCAGCGAGAGGTCGAGGGCCTGCGCGACGCGGCCTAGGCCGCCCATAACGACCCTCTGAGAGCCGGCCCGGGGCCCGCCCCGCGGTCGGCTCTCATCATTTACGGACCGCGTGCGTAGAGGGTGGCTCGCCGGCCGGCGCAGCTCGGCTAACCGCCCTTGCGCGCCACCGCACTCGCCAGCTCTTCCTTCGACATGCGCGAGCGGCCCTGGACGTCGACCGCCCGCGCGCGCTCGTAGAGCTGGCGCTTCGTGTTCCCGCGCACGTCGACGCCGCCGAACGTCTCGCTCGGCCGCCTCACCGCCTCCGGCGCTCCCTTCGCCGCCTGAGGATCGGACGCGCCCTTCACGTCCTTGGCCTCCCAGCGGTCGCCGACCTTCTCGAACGAGTGCTTGACGGCCGACCACGCCGTGCGGTGGGCGCGCTCGCCCTCGCCGTAGGTCTCGACGGCGCTGTCGTGTGCCTTGATCCAGGTGCGCTGCGCCTTGGCAGGGGACTTGCTCAGCGTCCGCGGCAGCTCGTCGCGTCCCGGCACGGTGCCTCCTCGAGGGCGGGTGGTTCCCCTGTTCCCGCGCGACCGCGCGGGCGAACCGGGCGGTGGATGCGTCCCGCCCGAGCACGCGTCGGCGCGACCCGGGCGCGCGTGCGCCGGCATTCCGGCGCGGGCGCGGGACGCGTGCGTCGGTCGGTCGCATGGGGTACTCAGTACGCGCCATGGACGAGGACGAGGAGACCACGGAGGAGCTCCGAGCCAAGCAGCTCGCGCGCGAGCGCGCCGAGCGGGAGCGCGCTGAGCGCGCGACGAGCGAGGACGACGCCGAGGCCCACGCCCGGCGCGCCGAAAAGACGGCCTACCTGCGCGAGCGCCTCGAGCAGCGCGCGCGGGCCGAGCGCGAGGGCGACTCCGAGGCGGAGGACGGCTCGGCGCGGCCCGAGCCGTAGGATCCGATCGCCAAGCGAACCACGGGAGGACGATGGAGACCGAGAATGAGGAGACCGACCACGAGTCCCTGCACGGGGAGCTCGAGAGCACGCGCGAGGACATGGAGAGTCGTCGCGATCACCTGAAGAGCGACACCGACGCCGCTCGCCAGGACATTCGCACAAAGGTCGGCGATCAGCGTGTTCCGGGCGCCCAGGACGAGCAGGAGGACGTCAGGTTCGGGCGCGAGGCGGTCGAGGACGAGGACGAGGACGAGGACGGGCGCGACGAGGACGAGGAGGACTCGCCGGGCGGGGGGTCCGAGGGCGCGGGGTACCGCGAAGGCGAGGAGTAGCGCGCCGGCGCGCGAAGGCCGCGCCGCGTGCGCGGCGTCGTCTCGCTCAGATCTAGGAGCGACGCCTCTCGGGCGGCTCTCCGCCGCCGCCCGCGACCGCGCGGACCGCGTCCTCGGCCGCGCGCGCGGCGAGCATGCGGACACGCTCGAGCGGTCCCTCGACGACCTGCGTCGACGCGGCGACGATCGCGTCGCCGTCGAGCGTCGAGGCCACGGGCTCGAGCGCGCGCGCCAGGCCGGCGTGCGCCGACTCGGCGACCAGCCGGCACCCGGCCTTGTCGAGCGCGGCGTTCGTAGCGACGACGCCGATCGTCGTGTGCTCGACGGGGCCGCCCGCAACGATCAGGTCCGAGACTGGCGGCCGGGCGGCGCCCGGCTCGAGCACGCCGCCGAACGCGTTCACCGCGAGCAGGGCGCCGACCACCAACTCGCCGTCGCGCTGCGCCGCCGAACCGATGCCGCCCGGCCGAGCGTGGTCGAGGCCGCGCCACTTGTCGACCGCGGCGCCCGTGCCAGCGCCGACCTGGCCGACCGCGAAGTCGCCCTCGGCGGCGGCCTGACATGCCGCCAGGCCCTCCGCCGGACCCGGTCGCACGCTGCCGTCGCCCCGCAAAAGGTCGAAGAGCGCCGCGCCGACGACGATCGGCACCGGACCCGCGAGCGACGGATGACCGCGCCGCTGCTGCTCGCACCAGCGCATCGCGCCGTCACAGGCGGCAAGGCCGAAGGCGGAGCCGCCCGCGAGCATTACGACGTCGACGCGCTCGACGCGGCGCCCGGGCGTCAGCAGCTCCCACTCGCGCGTGGCCGGCGCTCCGCCGCGCACCTCGCCCGAGGCGCGTGTCCCCTCGGGCAGGACCACGGCGGTGCAGCCGGTGAGCGCCCGCGTGTCGCTCCAGTGCCCGACGCGGACGCCGGGCACCGCGGTGATCACGGCGGGTCGACGCTCCGGCGCCGAGGTCGCGGCAGGCGTCCGAAGCGCGCGGCGGCCTCGCCGAGCGGCGCCACGGCGGTCTGCACCTCGGCGAGCGGGAGCTCGAGCCGGTCAACGGCCGCGCGCACGAGCGCGAGCTCGGCCGCGAGCGGAACGACCGCCGCGAGCACGCCTTGGAATTCTGCGGACAGCGGGTCGACCGCGCTGCGTACGCCGACGAGGCGCCCATCGATCTCCTCCACGGCGGCGCGCATCTGCGTCACCTCACGGTCGAGCGAGACGACGTGGTCCTCGATCGCCGCAAGGCGCTCGGCCACCGTGGGCAGGACGGTGGTCGCCTGTGCCATCGCCGCGACGTCGTCGAGCGCGCGCACGAGGAGCTCGGGCAGACCCACCAGGGTGGTCAGCGCGACGCGGGTCCCACGCAGCGGATTCACGGCGTCACACTACCACGCTGCTATGTTACATCGAACGGCGTCACCCTTCGTTCCCGCGATGCCGCCCTGCGCGACACTGCTCTGAGGAGAAGAGATGATCGAAGAGTTCGAAGCGCGCGAGATCGTCCTGCACGGCCATCGCATCTGTTACCGCACCGCGGGCGAGGGGCCGGTCCTCGCCCTGATCCACGGCATAACCGCTACCTCGGACACGTGGCGCGAGGTCCTGCCCATGCTCGTCGAGGACCACACGGTCATCGCCCCCGACCTGCTCGGCCACGGCGAGTCGGCGAAGCCGCGCGGCGACTACTCGCTCGGGGCCTTCGCGGCCGGCATCCGCGACCTCCTACTCGCCCTCGGCCACGAGCGGGCCACGGTGGTCGGCCACTCGCTCGGCGGCGGCGTAGCGATGCAGTTCGCCTACCAGTTCCCCGAGCGCTGCGAGCGCCTCGTCCTGGTCTCGAGCGGCGGCCTCGGCCGCGAGGTGCATCCGATGCTGCGCGCGGCCGCGGTCCCGGGGTCGGAGCTCGTGCTCCCGTTAATCACCTCGTCGACCGTGCTGGACGCGGGCGCGGCGGTCGGCAGGCTCATGTCGCGCTTGGGGCTCGAGCCGGCCAACGACCTGGGCGAGATCGCGCGCGGCTACGCCTCGCTGCGCAACGCACACGCGCGCCGCGCCTTCCTGCACACCCTGCGCGGCGTGATCGATCCGCTCGGCCAGCGCGTCAGCGCACGCGACCGCCTCTATCTGGCGAGCGAGATGCCGAGCCTCATCGTCTGGGGCGAGCGCGACCCCGTGATCCCGGTCGAGCACGGGCGCGACGCGCACGCGGCAATGCCCGGCTCGAAGCTCGAGATCATCTCGGGCGCGGGTCACTTCCCCCACCTCGACAAGCCGCGGCGCGTCGCGCGGGCGCTGCGCGAGCTGATCGCCGAGTCCGAGCCGGCCGAGATCGAGGTCGATCAGCTGCGCGAACGCCTGCTCGAGGGCGCGGGGGTGGCGGTCGCGGCCTAGGGGGCGTCGGCCGGCGGGACGGTGAGGACCGGCCGCCGGCAGTGGTGCACGACGCCGTAGGAGACGCTGCCTAGGAGCATCGACTTGACGCCGGAGCGCCCGCGGGCGCCTGCCACCACGGTGTGCGCCACGCGCTCGTGCGCGAGCTCGACGATCGCCTCGTGCGTGCTCCCGTCGCCGCGGTACACGAGCGGCTCCGCGTCGAGGCCGGCAGACCGCGCCAGCTCGACTCCCTCCTCGGCGGCCTCGGTGGCGGCCTTGCGTGCGCCCCGGTCCATCTCCTCGACGACGTCCTGGGTTACCCCCAGGTCGCCCGGCATCGGGTGGCGGTAGGCGAGCCCGAGGACCGACTCCCACACCGTGACCACGAGCGCCGGCCGCGCGGCGAGCGCCTCCCCCGCGACGGCGATCGCGTGCTTCGCGTTGTCGGATCCGTCGTAGGCGATGAGGATCGGGGCCTCGCCGGAGGGCATCGCGCCCGACGTGCCCTTCTGGCGATGCGGGGAAACGTGGCACGCGGCGAGCGCTGGGTCGACTGGCGAGGGGCGGAGAGGCGTCGCAGCAGGCGACGGCGCGGCACCCGCCGGTTGTCTGAGTAGCGCTCCCCTCGTGCGTCCGTCGGTGGATGAGCTCAAAGAGCGCCTCGGGCTCGAGCCGCCTCCCACCTGCGGGTTCGTGCGCGAGACCTACCGCAGCGACGAAGAGCTTCCCGCGTCGACTCTTCCGGACTTCGACGGCGCCCGGGCACGAGCCTCTGTCCTCCTCTTCCTCGTGCCGCCTGACGTACACATCGCGCTCGACCGCATCCGGCCGACGCAGAGGTACCACCACTACCTCGGGGACCCGCTCGAGGTGCTGTTCTTCCCTGAAGACGGCTCGGGGTCGGTCGAGACGATCGGATCGCTCGTCGACGGTCTCCCTCCGCAGCTCCTGATCCCCGGCCAGACATGGCACGCTTCCTGGCTCCGCCCGACCGCGAGTACGCGATGCTCTCGACGACCGAGTGGCCGGAGGTCGAGCCCGTCGACGTCGAGGTGGGCGATGCGAGCCGACTCGCGGAGGACTACCCGGCCTTCGCCGTGGATTCTGCAGCGGTTCGTGCAGAAGCCAACGGCAGAGCCGCTCCGCCCACGTCGTTAATCAGCGTGGCAAGCGCCGGCGGAACAATGAGAGCGCCGTTAGCCTCGTGACGATGACGGTCACCGCCCCACCGCTCTTCACGCTCGACAACTCCTACGTTCGCGAGCTCTCGGGCCTCTACGAGCCGTGGCACGCCACGCCGGCACCCGCGCCCCGGCTGCTCGCCCTCAACGAGGAGCTCGCCGCCGAGCTCGACGCGGACCCCGACGCCCTTCGAGCGCCTGAGGGCGTCGCCGTCCTCGCGGGCAACGCGGTCCCCGAAGGGTCGACGCCCGTGGCGCAGGCCTACGCCGGTCACCAGTTCGGCGCGTTCTCGCCCCGCCTCGGCGACGGCCGCGCGCTCCTCCTCGGCGAGGTCCTCGACGTCGACGCGCGCCGCCGCGACATCCACTTGAAGGGCTCGGGTCGCACGCCGTTCGCCCGCGGCGGCGACGGGAAGGCCGCCGTCGGGGCGATGCTGCGCGAGTACCTGATCGGAGAGGCGATGCACGCCCTCGGCATCCCGACGAGTCGTGCCCTAGCGGTTGTCTCCACCGGCGAGACGGTCATGCGCGAGACGCCCCTTCCCGGAGCGGTGCTCGCCCGCGTCGCCGCAAGCCACATCCGCGTCGGCACCTTCGAGTACGCGGCTCGCCGCGGCGACCCGGAGCTGGTCCGCCGTCTGGCCGACCACGCGATCGCGCGCCATCACCCCGAGGCGTCCGAGTCCGACAACGCTTACCTGGCCCTGTTCGAGAGCGTGGTCGAGGCGCAGGCGTCGCTCGTCGCCTCGTGGATGCTCGTCGGCTTCATCCACGGCGTCATGAACACGGACAACATGACGATCTCCGGCGAGTCGATCGACTACGGCCCGTGCGCATTCATGGACGCCTACGACCCGGCGACCGTGTTCAGTTCGATCGACTACGCCGGACGCTACGCCTACGGCAGCCAGCCGCAGGTCGCCCAGTGGAACCTAGCTCGGCTCGCGGAGACGCTTCTTCCCCTGATCGACGACGACTCGGACGCCGCGCTAAGCGGGGCAACTCGCGTCCTCGAGTCGTTCCGGGAGCGCTTCGGGCGCGCGTGGACGCGAGGAGTGCGAACGAAGCTCGGGATGAGGGAGGAGCGGACGGGCGACGACGCTCTGATCGCCGACCTGCTCGAGCTGCTGCGAGCGCAGCGCGTCGACTACACGTCGTTCTTCCGCGCGCTCTCCTCCGCCGTCCGCGGTGACGCCGCGCGGGCGCGCTCTCTGGTCGCCGAGCCCTCGGACTTCGACGCGTGGGCGGAGCGCTGGGGGGAGCGACTCGCGTCCGAGAACGCGGACCCTCTGGCGGTGAGCGAGGAGATGGACCGGGTGAACCCGATCTACATCCCTCGCAATCACCGGGTCGAGGAGGCGCTCGCCGCGGCTACCGCGGGCGACATGGAGCCCTTCTGGCGACTCCTCGAGGCCTTCGCGTCGCCGTTCGAGGAACGGCCGGGGCTCGAGTCCTATGCGCTGCCAGCGCCGCCGAGCTTCGGCGAGTACCAGACGTTCTGCGGGACGTAGTCGCCCAACGTCGGGCGCGATCACGCGCCGCCCGGGCGGGTGACTCGCCGACGTCGCGACTACTTGGCGGGGGTCCTCAGCCCTTCGTCTCCTTGGCCACGAACTCCTTGTCGCGGCTGCTGCAGGTGAACACGACGGGACGCGTCATCGGGTTTCCCCCTCACACACACACGCGCCGACCACCTGCACCCGCTCGCCCTGAGGGGCGTAACGACCGGCGCGCCTCCGTGTGGACGGCTCATTTTGGAGCCCGGACTGATGAGGCGGGTCGGGCGGGTGGCGGCACTCAAATGAGAAGAAGGCCGCCTCATCGAGGAAGGCGCCTGCCGCTCGG
>DAIOHA010000019.1:9229-12191 GCA_036744955.1 Thermoleophilaceae bacterium
GGAGCAGAAGGCCGCGCCTCCTTCGAGGTGCGCCTGCTGCTCGACGTAGATCACTGGCGTCTCGGCCGTCGGTCGGGTAGGGTCGGCTGATCCGCACGTTGGCAGCAGTCATCTCGCTGGGTCGGTTCGTCTTCGGGGCGGCGTTCATCGCTCGACCGAAAATCCTGGAGGGTGCGTGGATCGGCAAGCAGGCACGCCTGCCGGGAGCGCAGGTGCTTGCGCGCGCCGTGGGCGCGCGCGATCTGACACTCGGCCTCGGCGGGCTGCAGGCTGCCGCCCGCGATGACGGCTCGATCCGTCCGTGGCTCGCCGCGGCGGCGATCTGCGACGCCGTCGACTTCGGCGCGACTTATGCGGCTGGTCGACGCATCCCGCGTCAAGGGCGCAACGGCGTCCTGACGATTGCCAGCGTGGCCTCGCTGCTGTCGGGTATCGCAGCTGCCGCGAGCGGTACCAAGCCTCAGGGCTGAAGCGGACCCTGATCGACTCGTCCGGGTCGCTGCGAGTGCTCGACGCCTGCCCGGGCTCGAACGTGTGGGGGGAGTCGCGGCTATGCGAAGCCGCCCCGAGGGGCGAAGGGTCTCTTCGTGGGCGTCGCAGCGAAAACGGAGGGGTGGGATCGAACCCACGGTCCCCGGTCGACCGAGACAACGGTTACAACACCGGAGGGAGACGCAGCGATCAACCGCCTACGGGATACTCGAGGCGCGACCCGACGAGTTGGGCGTGGCCTACCGAGCCGTCCGCTCGACGCGACGGCGACGCAGCGGACACCTTCACCGCTCCAGCGCTTCTCCGTCGCCCGCGGCCGACCGCAGTCGAGGTGCTCGGGCCGCCGCTGGGAAGCTTTCCCGACTGAGCCGCTCGGGGGCGTCCGATTGCCGCCTCAGAGCGCGATGCCGGTGGCGACGACGTGGCCGATCAGGAGGCACCCGATAATGAGCGCCACGACAGCCGCGACGCCGACCGCCTCGCGCTCGACGAGCTCGCGCAGACCATGGAGGCGCGCCTCGGCGCGCCCGCCGCTGAGCGCGCGCAAGACGAGGATCACCAGGACCGGGAGCAGGTAGATGAACGTGTAGAAGAGCAGTACGGCGATCTGGGTCGTCGCCGGGAGCTCCGAGGCGGCGAGAAAGGCGACGAGTCCGTAGTACGGGAACGCCGTCGGAAGGTCGGCGAGCGTGACGAGCGCGCCGAGCCGAAAGGCGAGGTCCGCGTCGCCGCGGATCAGCCGCTGCCCGAGCCGGAGCGTCCGCCGCTTGCGCCACAGGACGGCCGCGACCACGAGCGCCGCCGCCCCGAGAAGAAGTTCGCCGAGCCGGAGCAGCTCGGGCGGGTGGCGGAAGAAGTCGGCCACGAGGCGGCCCGGGCCGAGCACGAGCACCACGCCGAGGACGAGGTAGCAGAGAAAGGCACCCGCCCAGAAGCTCAGGGTCGCGCGTACCGGTCGCCGTCCGACCGCGAGCACGCTCGCCTGGCCGATCGTCGCGGGGTTGAGGCTGTCGGCGACGGCGAGGGCCGCCGCTATGGCGAACGCGGCGAGCATCCCCCTGGGCCGGTCATCATCGCGCGGCTCGCTCCTCGGGCCGCTTGCTTGCGTGGCCTCGCAGTGACCCCGCGTGCGCCCGCGCCGTCGGGTCGCGGCGCGTCTTGAGGATGCTCGCGACGGTCGTGACCGCGAGCACGACGACGATCACGATCAGAGACGTGCCGGTCGAGATCTCGGGCACGGAGGCGGCCTGCTTGTGAGCGAAGTGGAGGACGAGCTTCACGCCGATGAATGCGAGGATCAGCGACAGGCCGGTCGACAGGTAGACGAGCCGGTCGAGCAACCCCGACACGAGGAAGAAGAGCGCGCGGAGCCCGAGCAGCGCGAAGGCGTTGGCCACGAACACGATGTAGGGCTCCTCGGTCACCCCGAACACCGCGGGGATCGAGTCGAGGGCGAACAGGATGTCGGTGCTGCCGACGGCGAGGAGCACGAGGAACAGCGGCGTGAGCACACGCCGGCCTTCGACGCGTGCGACGACCTTGCCGCCGTGGTACTCGTCGGTCAGCGGCAGCACCCGGCGCGATACGTTCACGAGCGCGTTGTCCTCCACCGAGGGATCCTCGTCGCGGTGGCGGAAGAGCTGGATCGCCGTGAAGATCAGCAGCAGCCCGAAGACGAGGAACATGAACGAGAACGCCGAGAGCAGCGCGGCGCCGAGGGCGATGAAGATCGCCCGGAGGATCAGCGCGAGCAGGATCCCGATCGTGAGAACTCGCTGCTGGTGCTCGGCCGGCACCGCGAACGTCGTCATGATGATCACGAAGACGAAGAGGTTGTCGACCGACAGGCTCTTCTCGACGATGTACCCCGCGAAGTATTGCCCGCCGAAGTCCCAACCGGCGATCGTCCCGAACACGACGCCGAAGACGAGCGCGACCGCGATGTAGAAGAGCGACTGGGCGACCGCCTCGCGGAAGCCGACCGCATGCGGTCGTAGCCAGGAAACGAGAAGGTCGGCGGCCAAAAGAAGCGCGACGACACCGATCGTCACGGCCCACGCGAGCGGGGTTACCTCGAGCATCGCCGTCTCCGGGGCGGGCTCGCCTCAGCGGGCGCGACAGTGCTCGATCACGGCCGAAGTATCGCGCACGCCGCTGCGGGCGCGGGTTACGGCGCGCCAAGATGCGGCGCGCGTGGACCGACGCCGGTGCGGGCGCCCCTCGCGCACGCGGTCGACGCGTCAGATGACGTGCCAAAGGCGGGCTCACGGACTGTCGCCGCGCCCGACTTACCCGGACGAGTCTTGTCGACGAGCGTGTTCCGCGAGGCCGAGAGCCCCGAGAGCCGGCCCGCCGTCCGCGTGCCCGAGGCGCGGCCGCTCAACAGGGCACTAATCTATGCCCTGCTCGCGGACTTCTGGGACGGGGTCGCCGCGCGCGTCGTGGCCCTCGCCGCGCAGGGCGGCGCGGG
>DAIOHA010000020.1:0-12187 GCA_036744955.1 Thermoleophilaceae bacterium
GGACGCCGTCGTGTGGCTCGCGACCGGCATTTGCGTCTCGATCGTCAAGATCTTCATCTCGCAGTCGAACCTGCTGTCGCCGCGTTAGGGGTGCCGGGCTCGAGCGGCCCCTGAAGAATGCGATCGGCTCAGCGGCGCCGTCCGAGCGCGCCTTCGTCCTCGCCTTCCTCGCGGCGCGGGCGTGGCGATCGGCGGCATCGGGCGCGCGCTCGCCGTGCCCGCGCGCACGGTGCCGGGCTGAGCCGAGCGGGCGCGCGGAAGCACGATCCGCCAGGGCCCCACCGCTAGGCTTGACCCGTGGCCTCGGAGCGCCAGATTCACGTCGGCGGGGTCCCGATCGGCGGTGGCGCACCGGTCGTCGTCCAGTCGATGACGAAGACGGAGACCGCCGACCTCGAGGCGACGATGGGGCAGATCCGGCGCATCGCCGAGGCCGGCGCCGACCTCGTACGCGTGGCCGTTCCACGTGACAAGGACGTCGAGGCGCTCGAGCGGATCGTGGTCGAGTCGCCGATCCCCGTGATCGCCGACATCCACTTCAACCACACGCTCGCGCTCAAGGCGATCGACGCGGGCGCGCACTGCGTTCGCCTCAATCCGGGCAACATCGGCGGGCCCGCAAAGGTGCGCGAGGTGGCCGACCGCGCCCGCGCGGCGGGCACGCCGATGCGGATCGGCGTCAACTCCGGCTCGCTGCCCAAGCATCTGCACGAGCTCGAGCGCGAGGACCCGGTCGAGGCGCTCGTGCGCGCGGCGGTCGAGTTCGTCGAGCTGATGGAGTCGCTCCGGTTCGAGAACTTCAAGGTGTCGATCAAGTCGACCTCGGTGCCGAACACGATTGCCTCGAATCGCCTGCTTGCGCGGCGGATCGACTACCCGCTCCACCTCGGCATCACCGAGGCGGGCACGAAGTGGTCTGGCTCGCTGAAGTCGGCGGTGGGCCTCGGGACACTGCTCGCCGACGGCATCGGCGACACGATCCGCATCTCGCTCTCCACCTTCCACGCCGAGGAGGAGGTCAAGGTCGCGTGGGAGATCCTCAAGGCGCTCAAGCTGCGCCAGAAGGGCCCCGAGCTGATCGCGTGCCCAACCTGCGGCCGCCTCCAGTTCGACATGGACACGGTGGTCGCCGACATCGAGCGCCGCCTCGAGCGCTACGACGAGCCGGTCGAGGTCGCCGTGCTCGGTTGCGCGGTGAACGGCATCGGCGAGGCCTCGCACGCCGACTTCGGCATCACCGGCGCGAAGAACGAGGGCCTGATCTTCGCCCAAGGAAAGCCGCTGCGCAAGGTCCCGACCGAACGGCTCGTGGACGAGCTGTTCGTGGAGATCGACAAGACGCTGAGCGCCGGCAGGGCGGTGGTCGACGAGCAGGAGGCCGCCGAAGGCGCCGAGTGGCTCCAGCGGATCGAGGACGAGAACGCCGGCGAGATGACGCCCGAGCGCCTCGCGGCGATGGAGGCCGAGCAGGCGCGCGCGGAGGGCGAGGCGGCCGACGCGCCCGAGTGGGACGGGAACGGCGGCGCGCCCGCCGAGGTGGTCGAGCTCCCGCTCGCCGCGAACGGCGACCGCACGCTCCTCGACGAGGCCGCCTCGCCGACCGCGGGGCGCCGCTTCAAGCGCGCCTGAGGCCGGCGTCTCGAGGCACGTCTAGCGGCCACGCTCGCGCCGCTGAGCGGCTGAACCGAGGCACTCAGATCCCGGGCGATCACCGGCCCGCGAGTAGACTCGGCCGCGCCATGACGCGGCTCTCGACGTACTTTCTCCCCACCCTCAAGGAGCCGCCGGCCGACGCCGAGGCGCTGTCGCACAAGCTGCTCGTGCGCGCCGGTCTGGTCCGCCAGCTCGGCTCGGGAATCTGGACATACCTCCCGGCCGGGTGGCGTGTCCATCGCCGTATCGAGGGCATCGTCCGCCACGAGCTCGACGCGATCGGTGCGCACGAGATGCTCATGCCCGTGCTCCAGCCGGCAGAGCCATGGCGACGCACCGGCCGGCTCGCGATAGAGGAGCTGTTCAAGCTCGAGGACCGCAAGGGGGCCGAGCACGTGCTCGCCATGACTCACGAGGAGGCGGTCACCTGGCACGCGGCGCACGAGGTGCGCTCCTACCGCGACCTCCCGAAGATCCTCTATCACTTCCAGGTCAAGGAGCGTGACGAGCCGCGCCCGCGGGCGGGCATCCTGCGCACTCGCGAGTTCGTGATGAAGGACTCCTACTCGTTCGATCGCGACGCGCCGGGGCTCGACCGCTCCTACGCGCGCCACATCGAGGCCTACGACCGGATCTTCGACCGCTGCGGCCTCGAGTGGTACCGAGTGACCGCCGACGTGGGAATCATGGGCGGCCTCGGCGCCGACGAGTACATGGCGCCGTGCGCCGCCGGCGAGAACGAGATCGCGCTCTCAAGCGCCGGCTACGCGGCCAACGTCGAGGTGGCGAGCGCGACGGCTCAGCCCGTGGACGGCCTGCCAGAGGCTCTGCCCGCGCCCGAGCCGGTCGAGACGCCCGGGCAGACGACGATCGAGGAGGTCTCAGGCGGCCTCGGGCTGCCGGCGGCCGCCCTGCTCAAGGCCTTCCCGGTGGTCGCCGACAGCCGGGGCCCCGTGCTCGTCGTACTGCGCGGCGACCACCGCCTGAACGAAATCAAGCTGGCGGGCGCGCTCGGCACTGCCGTGAGGCCGGCGCAGGCCGACGAGGTCGAGCGGGCGTTCGGCTCGGTGGCCGGCTACATCGGGCCGGTGGGGGCGCCCGTGCCCGTGCTCGCCGACGAGGCGGTGCGCGGGCTCGAGGGGCTCGTGGCGGGATCCAACGAGCGCGACCGCCACCTGCGCGGCGTCGAGCCGGGCCGCGACTTCAGCCCCGAGTGGGCCGACGTGCGCTCGGTGGAGGAGGGTGACACCTGCCCGGGTGGCGCGTCGATCCACCTCGAGCCGGCGATCGAGGTCGGCAACATCTTCAAGCTCGGGACGCGCTACTCGGCGCCACTCGGTGCGACCTACCTCGACGAGGCCGGCACCGAGCGGCCGATCTGCATGGGCTCCTACGGCATCGGGCTCGCGCGCATCATGGCCGCGGCGGTCGAGCAGGGCGCCGACGAGCAGGGCATCTCTTGGCCGCGCGCGCTCGCTCCCTTCGACGTCGAGGTCGTCGCGCTCGGCAAGGAGGGAGAGGAGTCGCTGGCGGTCGCCGAACGCCTCTACGACGAGCTGCGCGAGCAGGGCGTCGACGCGCTGCTCGACGACCGCGGTGCCAGCGCGGGCGAGAAGTTCGCCGACGCGGAGCTGCTCGGCTGCCCGCTGCGGGTCACGGTGGGACGCAAGGGCGTCGAGGCAGGCGAGCTCGAGGCCCAGTTGCGACGAGGCCGCGAGTCGCGAAAGCTCCCCCTCGAGGGAGCGGCCGAGGCGGTGAGGGATCTGTGGCGCGAGGCGGGCTGACCGCCCGCCGGCTACTCGGCCTCGACCGGGCCGACGGCCTCCCCAAGGGCGCGCGCCGCGGCGAGCCGCTGCGCCCGTGGACGATCCCGAACGTCGTCGGCTACGCGCGGCTCGCGCTCATCCCGGTCTTCCTGGTGCTCGCCCTTCGCTCGGACGACGGGCGCGAGCCCGCGGCGGCGATCCTGTTCGCTGTGATCGCCGGGACCGACTACCTCGACGGCATGCTCGCCCGCGTCACCGGCCAGTACAGCCGCCTCGGAGCCCTGCTCGACCCAATCGCCGACCGCCTGCTCGTCCTGTGCGGCGCGATCGTGACATGGCACTTCGAGCTGTTGCCCCACTGGGCTCTTCTCGTGCTCGCGGCGCGCGAGCTCTTCATGCTCTTCATGACCGAGCTCGCGCTGCGCTCCGGCCGCGACATCGACATCAAGATGGTCGGCCGCTGGGCGGTGTGGCCGACGATGTTCTCGATCTTCCTCGCCATGCTCACGACCACGTGGGTGGCCGAGGCGCTGCTCTACCTCGGCCTCGCGCTGAGCCTGTACGCGACCGCGCTGTACGTGCGCGACGGCATCCGCGCCGGGCGACCCTCAACCTCCGCTTGAGCCAGCGGTATACTCGCCGCCCATCCCCGAAGGAGGCGGAGCATGGACACCTTCCCCGACCTTGGTGCCCTCTCGGACCAGGAGCTCAAGGCGCTGATCGACGAGCTCACGGCCGAGGAGCGCGAGGTCTCGTATCAGCGCCGCCTGCTGCACGGCAAGATCGACCTCTCGCGCGCCGCGCTCGTCGGCCGCCTGCGGACGAAGCACGAGGAGGGGGAGCCGATCATCACGGGCGCCGAGGTGCGCCAGCTGACCGACATCCTCGGAGGCCGCTCCGCGCCCGACAGCCCCGAAGTGGAGTAGATGCTCAGATGGCCCGGCCTGAGCGGGGCGCGCTGCACTGCCCGGAGTGCGGCTTCGTCAACCCCGAGGGGGCCAACTACTGCCAGAAGTGCGGTGCTTTCCTGGCCGGCGAGGCGCACGAGACCGGCGAGCCCGGCGGGGGCGCCGCCGAGACGACGATGGCCTACCAGCTCGACGAGTCGGGCGACCTGCACCCGGTCGACCTCGAGCGCGTCGCCGCCGAGGGCGGCACGCTCGTCATCCGCTCCGGTGGCGGCCGCGCGGGCGAGACGTTCGAGCTCGCCGGCGAGCAGACCCGCGTCGGCCGCAGTCCCGAAGCCGACGTCTTTCTCGACGACGTGACGGTGTCGCGCAACCACGCCCTGCTCGTCCGCCGCCGCGACGGCGTCTACATCGACGACCTCGGCTCGCTCAACGGCACCTACATCAACCGCCGCCGCATCGAGTCGCACAAGCTCGAGGACGGCGACGAGCTCCAGATCGGCAAGTACAAGCTGACCTACCTCGAGCGATGAGCGCCGGCGTCGACACCCAGCCCGAGCCTCGCCCTCGCGACGAGCGCGAGGGAGCCGGCGCGAGCGAGGAGGGCTCCGCGACCTCGACGATGCCGCCGGGGCCGGGGGCACGCGCCCCGGGAACGGCGCATGGCGCTCGTCGCGGCGGCTCGTCGCTGCCGGCCAAGGCGCTCACCATCGGCGCGGTGTGCAAGCAGCTCGAGCGCGAGTTCCCGGACATCTCGATCTCGAAGATCCGCTACCTCGAGGACCAGAAGCTCCTCTCGCCGCGGCGGACGCCCGGCGGGTACCGCCTTTACAGCGCGCGCGAGGTCAACCGCCTGCGTACGATCCTCCGCCTGCAGCGCGACGAGTTCCTGCCGCTGCGGGTCATCCGTCAGGAGCTCGCCGCCGGGCGAACCGACGCGCAGGGCGGCGGCGAGAGCACGGCACCCGACCCCCGCGCCCTGCGCCGCGCCACCGTGTCGGTCGGCGAGCGCGGCGAGGCGCGCTACACGCTCACGGCTGTGCTCGAGGAGACGGGCGCCGACCCGACCCTCGTGCGCGAGCTCGAGGACTTCGGCGTGATCAAGGGCGAGCACGAGAACGGCGAGCTCACCTACGACGAGACCGAGCGCGAGATCGTGCGCGCCGCCGCCGAGCTCGCGCGCTTCGGGGTGGGGGGGCGCAACCTGCGCGTCTTCCGCACCTCGGCCGACCGTGAGGCGGCGCTGCTCGAGCAGATCCTCGGCCCGTCGCTGCGCTCGCGCAACCCCGAGCGCCGCCGCGAGGCGGTCGAGGCGCTCGAGAACCTGGCCACCGTGGCCTCTCACCTGAAGCACCTGCTGCTCATGCGCGACCTGCGCCGGCTGGCCCCGGGCTGATCCGCGCGCCCTTCGTGGACGCACGCAGCGAAGCGGCCGGCGCCGAGCTGGGCGCCTACGTCCGCGACATACCCGACTACCCCCAACCGGGGATCCTCTTCAAGGACATCACGCCGCTGTTCCTCGACCCCGGCGCGCTCGCGCGAGCGATCGAGCTGACCGCCGAGTACGCGGCGGCGCGCGCGGTCGACCTCGTGGTTGCCGCCGAGGCGCGCGGCTTCATCCTCGGCGCCGCTGTGGCCGCCCGTGTCGGCGCGGGCTTCATCCCCGCGCGCAAGCCAGGCAAGCTCCCGCTCGAGACGGCCTCGGTCGAGTACGCACTCGAGTACGGCGTCGACGCGCTCGAGGTCCACCACGACGCGCTCGCCGACGGCGCGCGCGTGCTCGTGCACGACGACCTGCTGGCCACGGGCGGCACCGCCGGCGCCCTGTGCGAGCTCGTGCGCGGCGCGGGGGCGGAGGTCGCGGGGTGCGCCTTCCTCGTCGAGCTCGCCTTCCTCGGCGGGCGGGGGCGCCTCGGAGGCGCCGACGTGCACAGCCTGGTCGCCTTCGACTCGCCGTGACGACCGGGCGAGCGGGCGACGACCGGATCGCGGTCCTGACGAGCGGCCGGAGGGGGATCTAGTGGCGCGGGCCCGCCGGCGGCGCACGATCGCCGCCCCGCCCGAGCGCCTGTGGGAGGTCGTGGCCGACCCTCATCACCTTCCCCGATGGTGGCCGGGCGTCGAGCGCGTCGAGGAGGCCACGACCGAGACGTGGACCGAGGTCTTCCGCTCGCGGCGCGGAAAGACGGTGCGCGCGGACTTCAGCCGCGTCGAGGCCGACAGGCCGCGCCTCCTGCGCTGGCGCCAGGAGGTCGAGGCCACGCCTTTCGAGCGCTTCATGAGCGACGCGCTCACCGAGGTGCGCCTCGAGCCCGCGGACGACGGAGCAGGGACGCGCGTCGAGCTCGCGACTCGCCAGCGCCTGCGCGGGCTGGCGCGCTTCGGCGGCTTTCTCTTCCGCGGCGCGACGCGACGACAGCTCGACGAGGCGCTGGCCGGGCTCGACGCGATCGCCGGGGATGCCCGCGGCGATGGCTGAGCGCCGCACGGCGGGCTCGACGCCGCTCGAGGTCGCCCCGGCGGAGGCGTTGCTTGCGGGGACCGAGCGCGTATGGGGCTGGGGCGGCGAGGGGTCGGCGCGCCCGAAGCTGTCTCAGCCGGCGCGCGACCTGCTGCGGCGGGTACTCGACCTCCGCGAGCCTCCGCCCGCGCCGGTCCCGCTCGAGTGGCTCGACATGCCGGAGTCGGCGCTGCCCGAGAGGGCGCGCACCCGTCTCCTCGACGCGGTAGGGGAGGGGGCGCTGGCCGAGGACCGCGCCGCCCGGGCGCGCCGCGCCGCCGGCAAGAGCTACGAGGACATCGTGCGGCTGCGGTCCGGCGACGCGCGCGGCGCGCCCGACGCGGTCGTGCGCCCCGGCTCGCACGAGGAGGTGGCCGCGACGCTCGCCGCGTGCGCCGACGAGGGCGTCGCGGTCGTACCGTTCGGCGGCGGGACGAGCGTGGTCGGCGGCGTCGAGGCCCTGCGAGGGGGCCTGCGGGCGGCGGTGACGCTCGACGTCGGCCGCCTCGATCGCCTGCTCGGCCTCGACGCGCGCTCCCTGACCGCGACCTTCGAAGCCGGAACCGTGGGCCGTCGGGCGGAGGCCCTGCTCGTCGGCCAGGGAATGACGCTCGGGCACTTCCCACAGTCGTTCGAGTACGCGACGCTAGGCGGCTACCTCGCGACGCGCTCGGCCGGGCAGGCATCGACGGGCTTCGGGCGCTTCGAGCACCTCGTGCTCGGACTGCGGTGCGCCTCGCCAGCAGGCGAGCTGCGGGTCGATCCGGTCCCCGCCTCGGCCGCGGGGCCGTCGCTGCGCGAGTTGCTCGTGGGGTCGGAGGGCGCGTTCGGGGTGATCACGGAGGCCACGCTCGCCGTCCGTCCGACTCCCGCCGAGCGACGCTACGAGGGCTGGTCGTTCCCCTCGTTCGAGGCGGGCGCCGAGGCTCTGCGTGAGCTCGCCCAGGCTGGAGCCGCTCCCGACGTGGCCCGGCTCTCCGACCGCGGCGAGACCGGGCTCGCGCTCGCCCAGGCGGGGGCCGGCGGAGGGGCCACCGCACGCGCGCTGCGCCGCTACCTGCGCGTGCGCGGGCAGCGTCAGCCGTGCCTCGCGGTCGTCGGCTGGGAGGGCGAGCGCGGCGAGAACGCGCGCCGGCGCCGGCTCGCGGGCAGATCGCTGCGCGCCACGGGCGGCCTCGCCCTCGGCGGCGGACCCGGCCGCGCTTGGGCGCGCTCCCGCTTCGACGGCCCCTACCTGCGCGACGACCTCCTGTCGCTCGGCGTGCTCGCGGAGACGCTCGAGACGGCGACGACCTGGAGCGGCCTCGCGCCGCTCCACCGGGCGGTGAGCGGTGCCCTCGAGCGCGCGCTGGCCGAGCGCGGCACGCCGCCCCTCGTCGGGTGTCACGTCTCGCACGTCTACCGCTCAGGCGCGTCGCTCTACTTCACCGTGCTAGCGCGCCAAGAGCGAGGCGCCGAGCTCGAGCAGTGGCGGACGGCCAAGCGCGCGGCGAGCGACGCAATCGTGGCCACGGGAGGGACCATCACCCATCATCACGCGGTCGGCACGGCGCACCTGCCGTGGATCGAGGTCGAGCGGGGTGAGCTCGGGGTGGAGGCGCTCCGCGCGGTCAAGGAGCGGCTCGACCCCGCCGGGCTCATGAACCCCGGCAAGCTCCTGCCCGTCCGCGATGAGGGCGGCTAAGGCTGGGGCGCTCCGGTCCCGCCGGCTCCGCCGGCCCCCCCGCCGCCACCGGCCGCAGCGCCGCCGCCGCCGCGCAGGACGTCGGCCAGCGGCACCCGCAGCACCGAGGTGCCCGAGTGCCGCGGGTTGCGATCGATCCGCTCGCGCGAGACGTCGATGTTGCGGTAGTCGCGGAAGTTGGGCGGCAGCGGCCCGGCGCCTTGGAGGTTGCCGCGGTCGTCGGTGACCTGGCCGCCGAGCGAGGTGGCGTCTGAGGGCGAGTTGTAGAGCCACACCTCGTAGGCGGCGCGCCGCCCGCTCGGCTCGAGGCCGCGGGCCTGCACGAGCAGCTGGAAGCGGCCCCCGCGCTCGGCTATTACGGCGATCCCCTGCGCCCGTCCCCTGCCGATGCGCCGCATGGGCGCCTGGCCGACGAGTCGCGCCTGGCCGGCGGCCGCGTTCTGCGCGGTGCCGCCCCGAGGATTGGGCTCCCGGGCGCGCTCGTCCTCACCGTCCCCGCTCAAGAGCACGATGGCGAGCACGATCGCCGCGAGCAGCGCGGCCGCAGCGAGGGCTCCGCCGACGATGCGTCGGCGGCGGACGATCTGGCGCGCCTCGGGCGAGAGCGAGCCTCCGCGCGGGGCCGACGTCTGGCTGCGCTCCTGTGCGTCCGGCGCGGGCGCGTCGGCGGCGTCCGTCTCCTCAGCGCGCCCACTCTCGCGCTCGGCGGTCTCCGGCTCCGACGAGGCGCCCGCGCTACCGGCGACGAGCCCGGCTCCGGCTCCGACCGCAGCGGCCGTTGCCCGGCCCGAGGGCGTGCCCGCGCCGGCGCGACCGGCACGCGACGCCCCGGCGCCGCCGCCGTCGGGCTCGGGCACGTCGGGGCGGTCGCCGTCGCCGTAGAGCGGGTCGAGCGAGTCGACGAGCGACGAGACCCACGCGCGCGCGGGCTCGGAGCGCTTGAGGTGTCCGCGTGTGGCGCGGATCTCCGGGCCGGTCTGCTGGTGGAGGACGTAGTCGGCGATCTGGTCGCGCCACTCGCCGTCGACGCGACCGGCGCTCCCCGGCGCGAGAGCGGTCAGCGCCTCGCGAGCGAGCTCGCGCACGCGCGCGGGCGGCATGTCCAGGGTCGCCGCGATGTCGTCATACCCCTGCCTCTGGCGCAGCAGCAGCTCGATGATCGCCCGGCTCTGCGGCTCGAGGGTGTCGAGGGTCGCCATGTGGCGGCCAAGGGTACCCTCCGGCCGTGTCGATGCCGCCGCCGACCGTCGACCTCGAGCGGACCCTCGACGGCACGCTCGGCTTTGAGGCGACCGAGGTCGGCGAAGAACTCGCGCGCGGGCGCTTCAGCACGAGCGATCGCGTGCGCCAGCCCTACGGCCTCGTGCACGGCGGCGCGTTCGCGGCATTCGCCGAGTCGCTCGCCTCGATGGCGACCTCCTTCGCGGTGGCCGAGGAGGGCCTGCTCGCCGTCGGCCAGTCGAACCACACCAGCTTCCTTCGTCCGGTGACCGCGGGCAGCGTTCACGCCGAGGCCCGCCGTCGCCACCGCGGCCGGACCACCTGGCTGTGGGAGGTCGACTTCACCGACGACGAGGGGCGGCTGTGCGCGGTCTCGCGGGTGACGATGGCGGTGCGCGGTCGCGACGGTTGAGCGGCCGCTGCGGAGCGGCCGGTCAGTCACGGGACGAGGCACTGCACTCGCCCTTCGCTGCCTCAGGCGGCTGCGTGCACCGGCGGGCGGCGCTCGGCCCACGGCTGCGCGCGCTCGAGCTGCGCGGCGAGCGACAGCAGCGTGGCGTCGGCGCCGTGGGCGCCCACGAAGTGGACGCCGATCGGCAGCCCCGCCTCCGACTGGGCGAGCGGCAGCGACATCGCCGGCTGGCCGGTCACGTTCGTCGGCGGCGTGAACGGCACGAACTGGCCGGACTTCGCGAGCATCGCGAGCGGGTCCTCGCCCTCCTCGGGGTCGAGCGCGCCGATCTCGAGCGGCGGCTGGGCAAGCACGGGACTCAAAAGGACGTCGTGGTGCTCGAAGAAGGAGAGCCCGATGCGCGCGGCGGTGCGCAGATATGAGATCGCAGCGATGTAGTCGACCGCGGAGATCTGCTCGGCCTGCTCGGCCATCCGCCGCGTGAGCGGCTCGAGCCGGTCGCGGTCGAGATGGCCGCCAGCGACGGCGTTCAGGCTCCGGACCCCGCCGCCGATGTCGGAGATCCAGAGCGTGAGGAAGTTCTCGGCGAAGGTCTGCGCGTCGAAGGGGATCGTCGCCTCCTCGACGTGGTGGCCGAGCGACTCGAGCAGCTCGGCCGTGCGCTCGACCGCGGCGGCGTGCTCGGGGTCGACGGGCGCGTCGTTCGGCGCCTCGGTCCCGTAGCCGATGCGCAGCGGCCGCGGCTCGCTCGCCGCGGCCGCGGCGAACTCGCTCGGCTCCGAGGGCAGGGGGAAGGGATCGCCCGCCTCGTAGCCCGCGAGGATGTCCAGAGCGAGCGCCGTCTCGGCGACGGTCCAGGAGACGACGCCGTCGGATATGAGACCGATCGTGTCGTTGGGCACGGGCGCGACCGACACGCGCCCGCGCGTGGGCTTGAGTCCGACGAGTCCGCAGCAGGCCGCCGGGATTCGGATTGAGCCGCCGCCGTCGTTGGCGTGCGCGAGCGAGAGCATCCCCGCGGCGACCGCGGCGGCGCTGCCGCCCGAGGAGCCGCCGGGGGTACGGCCGGTGTCCCATGGATTGCGCGTGGGACCGAAGAGCTGCGGCTCGGTCACGGGGAGGATCCCGAGCTCCGGCGTGCTCGTCTTGCCGACGACGATGCCGCCGGCCCCGCGCAGGCGTCGGACGGTCGCGCTGTCGATCGGGGGCACGAAGTCCCCGACCGCCGGGCAGCCGAAGGTCGTGCGCACACCCTTGGTGAGGGCGAGAATGTCCTTGATGGCGATGGGCACACCGGCGAGGGGACGCTCGTCGTGGGGTCGCACCGCGTCCGCCTCGGCGAGCGCGCGGTCCGCGCACATGGTCACGAAGGCGTTGATCTCGCCGTCCAGGCGGTCGATCGCGGCGAGCGAGGCCTCGACGAGCTCGCGCGACGACACCTCAGCTGCGCGGACGAGCGCCGCCTGGTCGATCGCCGACCTGTTCAGGATCTCCTCGCTCATCGCCCGGCCGGGGCCGACCTTACCTGAGACAACCATATTGCCCTCTGTGAACGAGGAGGACCGCGCTGCGGCCGGCGTCGTCCCCTGCGCGCGGCAAACCCGTCGCCGCTCACCCTCGACGGGACAGACCCTACGTCGTCGACGGCCGGGTGGTCGACTGGAGCCCCGGTGCCCCGGGGCACCTCGAGAGGGTGTTGGACACCGTGGCAGGGAGGGGCGAGGGTCTCGGCGGGATCGTCCTTACCCCAAGGCCAGCCCGACCACGCGGGCGGCGCGGAGGAGCTGGGCCGCCGCGCCGGCGACGTTTCGGTAGGCCGCCCGCGCGGGGCGAGCCGGTCGGCCGCTTCGAGGCGATCGCGACGTAGGTCCGCACCCGATCACGTTCGCCTGCTCACCGGGCGCGTCCTCTTCACGGGCGACACCGAGCTCGGCGAGGGCAGCGTCTTCATCGGCCCCGGCGAGCGATCGCTCGCAGCCTACCTCGACTCCCTGCGGCGTCTGCTCGAACGCCCGCTCGAGACGCTGTGCTCGGGCCACGGGC